>NZ_JAMYVK010000044.1:0-61143 GCF_040323975.1 Mesorhizobium sp. M0019
TGGTCGGATCGCAGGCTTTACCTGCTCAAGGCCTATGAATACGCGTCATCTCAGAACCAGGCGACCCTCCCGCGAAGCGGGTCGTGCATTGGGCGCGAAGCGGTCATCCACGATCTTCAGGTTTTGACCCAGAACGGCCTTTCCCCGGTAGTGAGCGGGAAGGGCGCGGTCGTCGAGCGAGTTGTCAGCCGCCTATTTCCGCAGCCCATTAATGTGCAACTTGGGAAGCCGCTGACATCAATTCCTCCGGATTCGGCGCCTTGGGGGTATTGAGGCCAGCCTCCAGAACTTCAGTGAAGCTCCAGCGTACAATGCCCCCTCGGTCGATGAGAAACTGACCAACCAGCAGCTCCTTAGCGGAAGCCATCATCTGCTGATCGGCTTCCGTAATCTCATACCCCTCCTTCTTGTTGAGCAACTCGTTTATGGCGATGGGGTCCATAGGCTCGGGCAACTCACCCGGGAGATCGATACGGATCCCCATGACCTTGTCCATCCCGATCTCGCGCAAGCCGAAAGCACGGTGCGAGGCCCGCTCCGGGTCGGACGCGGCGAGAAGATCGGGTGTCGGATGGTAACGGAAATAGAGCCGTGCCCGCTCTACCGGCGTATTGACGACCGCCAGGCATTCGACGCCTTTCTCAGCCAGAGCCGGCTTGAGTTGCGCCATTGCCGCGACATTGCGCCGGCAGAACGCACAGTGCAGGCCTCGAAACAAGCCGATCAACAATGGGCTACGACCTCGAAAATCAGTGAGCGCGATTTTGCCTTCGCGGGAGATCGCATCGAGAATAATATTCGGCGCCCGGTCGCCCGGCTGCAGCGGGCGTTCGACATTACTCGCGGACATGGACAACCTCCTCGCCCGGGTAAGCACACCCAGTCATCAGGAGTTGAGTCCGTGCTGGGCGACGCCAGGGCAAAAATTGCTTTCGACCTTTGCCATATTGCCGAGGTCGAGATTACGCGCGTTGCAGGTGCATCATAACACGAAAAAGCCTCTGCGGGTCGCCCGTTTCGCGAGCCGTCGCGAGCGCTGTGGTAAACAGTGTATCGTCTCATCCGTGCCATGGGACGACACAGCGGCGGGACCGACTGGATCTTCACATGCTTGCGGTGTTCAAGCCTTGAAACTTGGGCGGCTTCGATGTGCCCGGACGTCAAATGCCGACCGCACAGATCGCAGATCTCTGCCCTCAGCGGAACCGAGCGCCGTGCAGCCGGTTAAGTCGGCATGAAGCCACCACCAACGCAAGGCCGCACCATGAGCATTCTGCAAACCACGAAGAAAGCCGTCGAGCAGGTCACCGGCGTCGCCAGGCCGGGCAGGCGAGAGGTCGCCGATCTAGTCAGGCCGAGTAAACCGAATACGTTTCGGTTTGGGGATGATGGCCTGGTGCCCAACCATCCGTTCTGGCCGCTTGTCGTCTATCGCGGCGCCGTGACGCTGCCCGAGGACTTCGATCCGGCGGCGGTCATGGAGGCGCTTTTCGGAGCAAATGGCTGGGGCGATAGCTGGCGCAACGGCATCTATGATTACGTCCACTACCATTCGCGGATCCACGAGGTGCTGGGCGTCGCGCGCGGCACGGCCAAGGTCCGGTTTGGCGGCAACAAGGGACGAACGCTGTCGCTGAAAGCCGGCGACGTCGCGGTGCTTCCGGCCGGCACCGGGCACCAACGCATTTCCGCGTCCGACGATTTTCTGGTCGTCGGCGCCTATCCTCCATCCGGCACCTATGACCTGTGTACGACCGCCGCCGACCATGCCAAGGCGGTCGTCACGATCCCCAGGGTCGGCCGTCCGCGCAAGGACCCTGTCTATGGAAGCAAAGGCCCGTTGCTCGCAGCCTGGGAAAAGGATTGAAGTCGTTCCTCTCGAAGGCGCTTGCGGGTTCGCTTCGGGGCTAAAACCGGATCCTTGACCAACCTCAGCCGCTCACGCCGCCAGCACTGCCGCGTCCAGCCCGCGGATGATCTTGGCCAGTTCGACGCATTCGTCGTGGCGAACCTTGTTGCGCCGCCAGGCGAGGCAGATCGTACGCTGCGGCATCGGTTCCTGGAACGGCACGATCTTCAAATCGGGGATAGTGCTGGCTGGCCCCGCCGCCATCTCGGGGATGAGCGTGACGCCGAGCCCATGTGCCACCATCTGTAAGAGCGTCGTCAGGCTGGTCGCGCCATAGCTTGCCATCGCCACCGGCCGCACGCTGCCGCAGACTGCGAGCGCCTGTTCGCGCAGGCAGTGGCCTTCCTCGAGCAGCATCAGCCGCTCCAGCGCCGGGCTCTCCGGCGGCACCGGCGGCGAGGCGAAGGCGGGATCGCCGGCCGGCACGGCCAGGAAGAACCGGTCGGAGAAAAGTTCCTCGGTAACCAGGCCCGGGTAATCGAGGGGCAGCGCCGCGACGAAGGCGTCGAGCTTTCCCGAACTGGTGTCCTCGACCAGCGAGGCGGTCACGGCTTCGCGCAGTTCCAGCTGCAAGGCCGGGAAATGCTGTTTCAGCTCCGGCAGCACATGCGGCAGGAGATAGGGCGCCACCGTCGGGATGATGCCGAGCCGGAAGCGGCCTTCCAGCGCCGGGCGGCCGCGCCGGGCCGTCGCCTCGACGTCGCGGACGTCGGCAAGAATGCGCTCGATGCGCGGCAGCAGGACCTGCGCCTCGTCGGTCATCCGCACCACCTTGCCGCCGCGCTCGAACAGACGGCAATTCAGCCGCAGCTCCATCTCGGCGATCTGCGAAGACAGCGCCGGCTGGCTGACGCCGGCGAGTTTTGCGGCACGGCCGAAATGCAGCGTCTGCGCCAGCGCCTCGAAATAATGCATCTGCCGGACGGTCAAACCGATCATAAGGAAAACCTATCAGAATAAACAGCAAAGGCAATTTGTCTTTATCGGCTGGGCGGGCTAGTCTGGAACCATTCCAAGATGGCGCGGCCGCTGGCCCTGCCCGGAAAATCAACAAAATCCCGGAAAATCAACAAATCGGAGGCAAAGATGGACGCGAAAACCGACGACAACAGCGCCGGCAAATGCCCGGTCCCACATGGATCGGCCAGCAGGACCAACCGCGACTGGTGGCCAAACCAGCTCGACCTTGGCGTCCTCCACCAGCAGTCCAGCCTCTCGGACCCGATGGACGAGGACTTCGACTACGCCAAGGAATTCAAGAGCCTCGATCTCGATGCGGTGATCAGGGATCTGCACCAGGTGATGACCGATTCGCAGGATTGGTGGCCGGCCGATTTCGGCCATTACGGCCCGCTCTTCATCCGCATGGCCTGGCACAGCGCCGGTACCTATCGCATCGGCGACGGCCGTGGCGGCGCCGGCGCCGGCCAGCAGCGTTTCGCGCCGCTCAACAGCTGGCCGGACAATGCCAATCTCGACAAGGCGCGCCGGCTGCTGTGGCCGGTCAAGCAGAAATACGGCAGGAAAATCTCCTGGGCCGACCTGTTGATCCTCACCGGCAACGTCGCGCTGGAATCGATGGGCTTCAAGACCTTCGGCTTCGCCGGCGGCCGCGCCGATGTCTGGGAGCCGGAGCAGGACGTCGACTGGGGATCGGAAACCAAATGGCTCGCCGACGAGCGCTATTCCGGCGACCGCGAACTTCACGGCCATCTCGGCGCCGTGCAGATGGGGCTGATCTACGTCAATCCGGAAGGGCCGAACGGCACGCCCGATCCATTGGCCGCGGCGCGCGACATTCGCGAGACCTTCGCTCGCATGGCCATGAACGACGAGGAAACCGTGGCGCTCATCGCCGGCGGTCACACCTTCGGCAAGACGCACGGCGCCGGTGATGCATCGCTGGTCGGGGCGGAGCCGGAAGGCGCCGGCATCGAGGCGCAGGGCCTCGGCTGGTCGAGCAAGCATGCCACCGGCATTGCCGGCGACGCCATCACCTCGGGCCTCGAGGTGACCTGGACCACGACGCCGACCAAATGGAGCAACAACTTCTTCGACAAT
Source organism: Mesorhizobium sp. M0019 (assembly GCF_040323975.1). Classification (NCBI taxonomy): domain Bacteria; kingdom Pseudomonadati; phylum Pseudomonadota; class Alphaproteobacteria; order Hyphomicrobiales; family Phyllobacteriaceae; genus Mesorhizobium; species Mesorhizobium sp. M0019. The sequence goes on from NZ_JAMYVK010000044.1 coordinate 3,971, forward strand.
CTGTTCAACTACGAATGGGAGCTGACCAAGAGCCCGGCCGGCGCCCATCAGTGGACGCCGAAGGGCGGCGCCGGTGCAGGCACCGTGCCGGACGCGCACGATCCCTCGAAGCGCCGCGCGCCGGCGATGCTGACCACCGACCTCGCGCTACGCGTCGACCCGGCCTACGAGAAGATCTCGCGGCGGTTCCATCAGAATCCTGATCAGTTCGCCGATGCCTTTGCCCGCGCCTGGTTCAAGCTGACCCATCGCGACATGGGTCCGGCCGTCCGCTATCTCGGGCCGCTCGTGCCGAAGGAAGAGCTGATCTGGCAGGACCCGATACCGGCAATCGACCACGAGCTGGTCAGCGAACAGGACATCGCCTCGCTGAAGGCGAAGATCCTGGCCTCCGGCCTGTCCGTTTCCGAACTGGTCTCGACCGCCTGGGCCTCGGCCTCGACTTTCCGCGGCTCCGACAAGCGCGGCGGCGCCAACGGCGCCCGCATCCGCCTGGCGCCGCAGAAGGATTGGGAGGTCAACCAGCCGGCGCAGCTGGCCAAGGTGCTCGAGACACTCGAAGGCATCCAGAAGGGCTTCAATAACTCGCAGTCCGGCGGCAAGAAGATCTCGCTTGCCGACCTGATCGTTCTCGGCGGCGTCGCCGCGGTCGAGAAGGCGGCCAAGGACGGCGGCCATGACGTGGGGGTGCCGTTCACGCCGGGCCGCATGGACGCTTCACAGGAACAGACCGACGTCCAGTCCTTCGCCGCGCTCGAGCCGAAAGTCGATGGCTTCCGCAATTATGTCAGGGGTAAGCCGCCGATGTCGGTCGAAGCGATGCTGGTCGACCGGGCGCAGCTGCTGACCTTGACGGCGCCGGAGATGACGGTGCTCGTCGGCGGGTTGCGGGTGCTCGGCGCCAACAGCGGTCAGTCGAAGCACGGGGTGTTCACCGACAGGCCGGGCACGTTGACCAACGATTTCTTCGTCAATCTGCTCTCCATGAACACGGTCTGGGATCCGGCCGCCGGGTCCGATGAAGTCTACGAAGCACGCGACCGCAAGACCAGGGCGGTCAAGTGGACCGGCACCCGCGCCGACCTGATCTTCGGCTCGCACGCGCAATTGCGTGCGCTTGCCGAGGTCTACGGATCGGCCGACGCCGGGCAGAAGTTCGTCAGGGATTTCGCCGCCGCCTGGACCAAGGTGATGAACGCCGACCGTTTTGACCTCGCGGCCTGATCCGGGCATACGAATTTCTCGACGCAACAAAAAGGGCGCGGGTCTCGACCCGCGCCTTTTTCGTTGGGCTTCCGAAAAGTCAGTCTTTCTCGAAGATACCGGCCTTGGCGACCACGCCGGCAATGGCGCCGCCGATCAGCGGCGCGACGATGAACAGCCAGAGCTGGCCGATCGCCGCAGTTCCCGAAAACAGCGCCGGTCCGATCGAACGGGCCGGGTTGAGCGATGTGCCGGTCACCGGAATGATGGCGAAGTGTAGTCCGGCCAGCGTCAGGCCGATGACCAGGCCGGCGAAGGCCGTGGTGTGCTTGGCGTTGGTGACGCCGAGGATCACCGTGACGAAGGTGAAGGTGCCGATCAGCTCCCACAGGAAGGCCGAGCTGACGCCCCATTTCGTCACATCCCAGCCATTGGCGCCGAAGCCGCCGGTGTGGCCGCCCACCTGTCCGGAGACGATGATCCACAGTGCCAGCGACGCGATGATGGCGCCGATGACCTGCGCGATCCAATAGGGAATGACATCCCTGGCCGGCATCCGCCCGGCGAGGAACACACCGAGCGTCACCGCCGGATTGAGATGCGCGCCCGAAATCGGGCCGATCGCGTAAGCGGCCGCTATCAGGCCGATGCCGAACGCCAGACCGATACCTTCCTGGCCGAGCGGCAGCGCGCCGCCGAAGCCGCCCGTCACCACCGAAGCCGTGCCGATGAACACCAATAGAAACGTGCCTAGAACTTCCGCCAGATAAGTTTTCATTGCCCTCTCCTCGTATCGACCCGCGGCTCCGCTTTTTCTGCGACGCGAATCACCGCGCAAAGAGTATTCGCAACCGGAAAACTTGCAAAGCAGAGCAGTTGCGCAAGCCGCTATGCTTGTGAGCACCAGACACGCACATTAGAAACATGTAATATATTGATCGAATTGTTTCGTACCGCATGCCGGCGCCCGCTTGGTGGCGGCGGCTCGCGATGCACCAACCCACATTCGTTACCCCTTGCATGGATCGTCTCGCCGTCGGCGAAACAGAACTGTTTCAATCAGGGCACGAAAAGCTCTAAGAGCAGGGCCGGAATTAATTTGCTGAGTAATGGAAGACGACAATGAGACTGGGCGGGCGGCTGGCGGCAGCCATCGAAGTGCTTGACGACATTGGCCGGCGTCACCGGCCGGTGGCCGATGCGCTGAAGGACTGGGGCCTGTCGCACCGCTTCGCCGGTGGCGGCGACCGCGCCGCGATCGGCAACATCGTCTATGACGCGCTGCGCCGCAAGCGCTCGGCCGGCTGGCTGTTGGGCGAGGACACGCCGCGCGCCATCGGCTTCGGCGCGCTGCTGCTCGAATGGGGCCAGACGGCGCAGTCGCTGAACGAGGCGCTCGAGGGCGACAAGTTCGCGCCGCCGCTGCTTACCGCCGACGAACTGACAACGCTTGCGGCTCGCCGGCTTGCCGATGCGCCGCCGGCTGTCAGGGCAGACATCCCCGACTGGTGCATGCCGCTGTTCGAACGGGCGTTCGGCACGGCCTGGGTGGAAGAGGGTGCCGCTCTTGGCACTCGCCCGCCGCTCGACCTCAGGGTCAACACGCTGAAGGCCGATCGCGGCAAGGTGCTGGCGGAACTGGCGGAGACCGGCGCCAAGCCTGCCCGTATCGCGCCGCACGGCATCCGCATCCCGCCGATCGAAGGCGACGGCAGGCACCCGAACGTGCAGGCCGAGCCGGCCTTCCAGAAAGGCTGGTTCGAGGTTCAGGACGAGGGTTCCCAGATTGCGGCCGAACTGGCCGGCGCCGAGCCTGGAATGCAGGTGCTCGACTTTTGCGCCGGCGCCGGCGGCAAGACGCTGGCGCTGTCCGCGGCGATGGACAATCGCGGCCAGATCTTCGCCCATGATGCGGAGAAGGCAAGACTGGCGCCGATCTTCGACCGCATCCGCCGCTCGGAAAACCGCAATGTGCAGATCGTCACCAAGCCGGCCGAGCTCGCGCCGCTCGGCAAGCATATGGATATCGTCCTGATCGATGCGCCCTGCACCGGCAGCGGCACCTGGCGGCGCCGGCCGGATGCCAAATGGCGGCTGACGCAGAGGCAGCTCGACGCCCGCAAGGGCGAGCAGGAGACGATCCTCGATGCCGCCAGAGACTTCGTCAAACCCGGCGGCCTGCTGGTCTACATCACCTGTTCGGTGTTCGACGAGGAAAATGGCGACCAGGTTTCGGCCTTCCGGGATCGCCATCCCGGCTTTGTCCCGCTCGATCACCGCCAGCTTTGGGACAGCCGTTTTGCGGGCCACGAAGCGGCAGTGCGCATAGGCGCTGCGGGCGGCATTTCGCTGTCGCCAATGCTGAGCGGCACCGACGGCTTTTGCTTCTGCGCGCTGCGGCGGGCCGGCTGAATCGTTGCCATCGATACAGGGCTAAGCCGAATGCTGCAGTGCAGCATTTGCGATTGCCTGCCGCCCACCCCTCTGCGATAAATGCCTTTGCAATAAGATTTGTCGAGAAACGAAGGGCGACGGCCATGGCAGCAAAGATCGTTCCTGCTCCCGATTATGAGGACCGCGTCAGGACGTCCTTTGCTCGCCAGAACGCGATGATGACCATTGGCGCCGAGCTGACGCTGGTGACGCCCGGCATCATCGAGATCGAAATGCCCTATTCGGCGGCTCTGACGCAGCAGCATGGCTTTCTCCATGCCGGCGTCATTTCGACGGCTCTCGACTCGGCCTGCGGTTATGCGGCATTCTCGCTGATGCCGGAAAATTCCGGCGTGCTGACCATCGAGTTCAAGGTCAATCTGCTGGCGCCCGGCAGGGGCGAGCGCTTCCTGTTCCGCGGCTCGGTGACCAAGCCTGGCCGCACCATCATCGTCGCCGACGGTCAGGCCTATGCGTTCGCCGTCGATGGCGAGGCCAAGCTGATCGCCACGATGACCGGAACGATGATGACGGTGGTCGGCCGCGACGGCATCGAGGGCTGAGGAGCGGGCAGGGGAGGATGGACGATCATGGCCGGCAAGACACCTGGTGAGCTCACCCTGATCTCCGGCAGATCCGTTCTCTTCGTCATGGCTGCCGAAGCCGAATACGGTCCACACCTGCAGCGGCTGTTCACGCCGCTGCTGACCGGCGTCGGGCCGGTCGAGGCCGGCGTCGGGCTTGGCGCCGAACTGTCGCGGCTGCACGCCGGGAAGGCGCTGCCGGATCTCGTCGTGTCGCTCGGGTCGGCGGGCAGCCGGACGCTGGAGCAGACGGAAATCTATCAGGCCGTTTCAGTCGCCTACCGCGACATGGATGCCTCGCCCCTGGGGTTCGAGAAGGGCGCCACGCCGTTCCTCGACCTGCCTGTCAGCGCGCCGCTGCCGTTCAGAGTTCCTGGCATCAGGCAAGCGACGCTGTCGACCGGTGCGGCAATCGTCACCGGCGCCGCCTACGACGCGATCGCCGCCGATATGGTCGATATGGAGACCTTCGCCTGCCTGCGCGCCTGCCAGCTGTTCGACGTGCCGCTTATCGGCCTGCGCGGCATTTCCGACGGCGCGGCCGATCTGAGACACGTTGGCGACTGGACCGAATATCTGCACGTCATCGACGAGAAGCTGGCCGCGGCGGTGCAACTGCTGGAACAGGCGATCGCCTCAGGCGCAATCGACTTCAAGCTTGTTGGGGCGGCAGGTTCTTAGCGTTGCCGAACAGCACGCCGATCATCCTGAAGCGAACGGCGTTGTCGCGATTGATGTAAGTGACTGACCCGGGCTCGTGATCGAGGGTCCAGCGTCCGGTCGCGCCGGTGTCCCAGTCGGCGACATAACCGTCATCGAGCATCCGCCAGCGCCCGCTTCGCGCCTCGCCATCGTCGAGCAGCATGTGCGCGGCACCCTCGCTTTCAAAATAGACGTAAGCCTCCTTGCCGTTTCGTTCCAACACGTGGGTCATGCCCGGAATGAGCATTGCAAGGGTTTCCTTCTGAAGTGCTGCCATGATTTCCTCCTGAATTGAAGTGCCGATTGCCTTGACCGGCATCGCCACTTAGAGTGAACTAGTAGTCAAGATGCTTGACTATGTATCGGGCGAGAAGAATTTGGTCAAGGGACTTGACGAAAAACCTGAAACGCTGCCGGATCACATAGGTTGGCGGCTGTGGCAGGCGAGCCGCGCCTGGCAGACCGAGTTCGCCGCTGCGATGCGCGCTGCCGGGCATCACTGGTTCACCGAAGCGCGTGCCGGCCTGCTTGGACACATCCCGCGCGGCGGCATGCGCCAGTCGGCGCTGATCGAGCGCTCGGCGATCTCAAAGCAGGCGATTCAGCAATTGCTCGATGGCCTGGAGACGGAAGGTGTGTTGCAGCGTCTGCCCGATCCGCAAGACGGTCGCGGCAAGCTTGTGCGCTACACCCGCAAGGGCCTGGACGCCCTGCGCGATGGCGACCGCATCAAGCTGCAGATCGAACGGAGCTATGTTGCCCGCCTTGGTCACGAGCGTTTCGCGGCGCTGATGGGCGCATTGCGGTCACTCGATACAACGCAAACTGATGCATTGGACAAAGCCTCTGGCGTTGAGGACGACACACCGGAATCGAAGTGAAAGCGCGACCTCACAACCCATTGCGCCGACTCGTTTCTTTCTCTAAACGCTCGCCATGAAAACAGCCAATCATCCCGACACCGTCCTGATTGTCGATTTCGGCAGCCAGTTCACCCAGCTGATCGCCCGCCGCATCCGCGAGGCCGGCGTCTTTTCCGAGATCGTGCCCTTCCAGTCGGCCGAGGCGGCGTTCAAGCGCATCGATCCGAAGGCGGTGATCCTGTCCGGCGGCCCGGCCTCGACCGGCGACATCGGCAGCCCGCGCGCGCCGCAGATCGTCTTCGATGCCGGCGTGCCGGTGCTCGGCATCTGCTATGGCCAGATGGCGATGTGCGTGCAGATGGGCGGCGTCGCCGAAAGCTCCGACCACCGCGAATTCGGCCGCGCCTTCGTCGAGATCGCCGAGGACAGCCCGTTGTTCGAGGGCCTGTGGGCGCCCGGCCAGCGCCATCAGGTGTGGATGAGCCATGGCGATCGCGTCATCTCCCTGCCGAAGGGGTTCGAGGTGCTCGGAAAATCGGAGGGCTCGCCCTTCGCCATCTTCGGCAATGTCGAGCGCAAAATGTACGGCCTCATGTTCCACCCCGAAGTGGTGCATACGCCGGACGGCGCCAGGCTGCTCCGCAACTTCGTCCACAACATCGCCGGCATCGAAGGCGACTGGACGATGCGCGCCTACCGCGAGCACGCGGTCGAGACGATCCGCAAACAGGTCGGCAAGGGCAAGGTGATCTGCGCGCTGTCGGGCGGCGTCGATTCCTCGGTCGCGGCCTTGCTGATCCATGAGGCGGTCGGCGACCAGCTCACCTGCATCCTTGTCGACCACGGTCTGATGCGCAAGGACGAGGCATCAGGCGTGGTGGAGATGTTTCGCCAGCATTACAATCTGCCGCTGATCCTGGTCGACGCTGCGGACCGTTTCATCGGCGCGCTCGAGGGCGAGTCGGACCCCGAGAAGAAGCGCAAGACTATCGGGCGGCTGTTCATCGAAGTGTTCGAGGAGGAGGCCGAGAAGCTCGGCGGCGCCGATTTCCTGGCACAAGGCACCCTCTATCCCGACGTCATCGAAAGCGTCTCTTTCAGCGGCGGCCCGTCGGTGACCATCAAGTCGCATCACAATGTCGGCGGCTTGCCCGAACGCATGAACATGCAGCTGGTCGAGCCGCTGCGCGAATTGTTCAAGGACGAGGTGAGGGCGCTCGGCAAGGAGCTCGGCCTGCCCGACAGCTTCATTGGCCGGCATCCGTTCCCCGGTCCCGGTCTCGCCATCCGCTGTCCGGGCGGCATCACCCGCGAAAAGCTGGAGATCCTGCGCGAGGCCGACGCCATCTATCTCGACGAGATCCGCAAGGCCGGACTCTACGACGCCATCTGGCAGGCCTTCGCCGTGCTGCTGCCGGTGCAGACCGTCGGCGTGATGGGCGACGGCCGCACCTACGAGTTCGTCTGCGCGCTGCGCGCCGTCACCTCGGTCGACGGCATGACGGCCGACTTCTACCATTACGACATGGCATTCCTGGGAGCAGCCGCCACCCGCATCATCAACGAGGTACGCGGCATCAACCGCGTGGTCTACGACGTGACGAGCAAGCCGCCAGGCACCATCGAGTGGGAGTGAGGGAAACGGCGATGATAGGCGGCTCTAGCGTAGTATTTCGCAGAAAATACAATGATTTGCGGGCAGGGCAGACTGCTAGCCAGGGTACATTATCAATGGAATTGACAAATCTATCAAGTCATTGAAATCGTTAAGTTTATCGGAGCGCCTGGCGCGGCTCGCAGCTTGTAGCAGATCACTCTGACGGTACTTTTGACGGTGTTTTTCGTATCCGACAGAGCATTCTAAAAAGTACCGTCATTCGTTTTTAGGGTTTGACGGTACTTTTCTGTGTGTCAACGCTTTGAAATATATAACGAAAATGCCCCGTAGCATGACATTTCCGCGCTGACGGTACTTTAGTTATCGACATACATAGTTTCAGCTTTGGCTGCGGTACCGATCGATGTTCCGGACCCGATCGCATATCGTCGGATGGCACCGTCGCATCACCTATCAAATGTTGTCCCGACTGCTGCCGGATCTGCGATGGAGAGAAGCGTCGACCGCATCCAGGCGGGAGCTTGGACCGCGGTAGATGCGAGCGTCTTTTTATCGTTGGGAGAAAGATGAGGTGCCGCGATCTGTGCAAGCTCGGCCGCGCGCGCCGGCCCAATATGACGAAGCGCCTGGACCACGGTCCCGGCCAGCTGCCCGGAGCAATCAAATGCTTATCCGCCCGCCTGGTCGTTGCCACCGTGCGCGGCGATGAACATGGCGACGGCCGACCGGCAATAGGATTCGATTTCGTTGTCGTCCTCTGCTCTCGCCTGATCGAAGCGTGCGATAATCAGGAGATCGGATCCTTTGAAAAGCGCGGCAAACAAGCGGGCAGACCGGAGAGGATCGGGCACATTCAGAACCGCCTTCGCGTGCAACTGGCGCAACAGGGCCTCGATTTGGGCGATGACATGGGCGGGGCCAGCTTCGTAATGGAGCTTGCTTAACGACTTTTGATTCGTCTTGTCGGCCATGACCATGGCTTCGACACTGCGGACGTCCGGGCTCAACAGCGTGCGAAGCAGGGATGATCCCACCGTCATGAGCTGATCTTCGGCCGAACCGTCGACGCCTTCAAAAAGGGCCTGTGGTGCAAACTGATGGCAGCGGGCCGCGATGGCCGCGCTGAACAGCGCCTCCTTGTTCTCGAAGTGCCGATAGATGCTGAGCTTGGATATCTTCGCCCGCTGGGCGACCTTGTCCAATGTCGTCGCTTGAAAACCCAATTCCACAAAGAGTTCGCACGCGGCGTCGACTATCGTTTGGCCAAGCGCCTCGTTGGCGGGCCGGCCGCGCCGGCCCTGGCTGTTTTCGGTCACGACAATTCCAGTACTTGACAGTATTATAATTCTTGCATTACGATACCATGCAGTATCTGAAATGTGCAAGCCAACGGGTAGGTTTCAACCTGTCCTCCAAATCAAGTTTCCCCGGGCCGCCCGGCGATATCGAATGCGGCATTGTCCGGCCGGTCAACACAGTGATGGGCGACATTCTCGTCGATGCCGAAGCCCTGCTCGCTGACCGTCTCGAGCGCGTATCGGTGGACGATATTTCGCGCCAGGCCCAGCCCAACCCCTCCATCCACAACACGGAGCTTATCACCATGGATGACGTCATCATCATCGGCGGCAGCTTTGCCGGTCTAGCCGGCGCCCTGCAGCTCGGCCGTGCCCGCCGCAAGGTCACCGTTCTCGATACCGGCCTGCCGCGCAACCGCTTCGCCGGCCACTCGCATGGTCTGCTCGGCCACGATCACAAGCCACCGCTGGACATCCTGGCCGAGGCGCGGCAGCAGCTGGCGCGTTATCCCACGATCAGGCTGGTCAATGCCCGGGCCGACAGCGTCTCCGGCGCCGTCGACGATTTCTCCGTCCTCACTGGCGATGGCGAAAGCCTTGGGGCGCGCCGCCTGATCCTGAGCTATGGCGTCGCCGACCAGATGCCTGATGTTCCGGGCTTTGCCGAAGGCTGGGGCACGTCCATCGTGCCCTGCCCCTATTGCGACGGTTTTGAAGTCGCCGGCCAGCATTGGGGCCTCGTCTGGTCCGGCCCGCAGTCGCACCAGTCTGTCAGGCTGTTCCACGATTGGACCGACAGGTTGACGCTCTTCGCCGATGGTCACGACATTCCGCCCGATATCCGGGCCGATCTCGCGCGTCGTAACATACCTGTCGTCGATGGCCGGATCACCGAGATCGCCCATCACGGGGGCCATCTCGCCACCGTCAATCTCGATACCGGCCCCAATGTCGCGGTCGACATCCTGTTCGCGCATCCGCGCAACAAGCCGTCCGCAATCCTGCATGAATCGCTGGGCCTCGCCACGGTCGATACGCCCCTCGGCATCGCCCTCAAGGTCGACGAGCGCCGCGAAACCAGCATGCCCGGCATCTACGCCGCCGGCGACCTTGCCAACCCCCTCATGCCCTCGGTCACCACGGCATCATCGCACGGCGCGATGGCGGGCATCTTCGCCCAGCAGTCGATGCTGGTTTGAGAGCACAGATTCCCTTCTCCGGTTGCCGCGGGCTATCAAATTCAGAAGGTTGCGGGCCGGTGTCACGGAACGCGGGCCCCCTCTCGCCTGAGGGGAGAGCCTAGCAAAGAAAGAATCAGAACAAGGATATGGCATGGCAGAGAAAAATGTTTATCAGGTAGCCGACTGGAATGGCCAAAGCGGGGAGCGCTGGGTCGCTTACCAGGCCCGGCTCGATGCCATGATGGCGGTGTTCGGCCAGGCCGCGATCGAAGCCGCCGCGCCCGCCACGGGCGAACGCGTGCTGGACGTCGGCTGCGGCGCGGGGGCGTCTAGTCTGGATCTGGCCGCCCGCGTCGGCGCGGGGGGCCATGTGCTAGGCGTGGACATATCCGAACCGCTGATCGGCAGAGCGCGCGCGCTAGCGCCGCAGGATACGCCGGCCCTGTTCCAGGTGGCCGACGCCAGCAGCACCGCGTTGCCCGAGGGCGCGTTCGACATCCTGTTCTCGCGCTTCGGAGTGATGTTCTTTGACGATCCTACGGCGGCGTTCGCTCATATGCGCCGTGCGCTCAAGCCGGGCGCGCGGGTCGCTTTCGTCTGCTGGCGCGGCATGGCCGAGAACGATTGGGTGCGCTTGCCGATGGGCGCGATCAAGGGCATCGTCCCGCCGACGGCGCCGCCCGATCCCGAAGCGCCCGGCCCGTTCTCGTTTGGCGACCAGGGGCGGGTGGCGCGTATTTTAACGGCGGCTGGCTTCACCGATGTCGCTATCGCGCCATTCGATGCCTCCATCCCGTTCGGCGAGGGGGGGACGCGGGACGCGGCGATCGACGACGCGGTGGAGATGACACTCGAGGTCGGCCCGCTGTCGCGCGCTCTCGCTGATCAGCCCGACGACATCCGCGCCCGCGCCTCGGCCGCGGTTCGTGCCGCCTTCGCGGGCCTCCCCGGCGAGCGGTCGGTGATGATCGACGGCGCGGCGTGGATCGTCATCGCACGCAATCCGGCAAGCTGACAGGGATTAACAGGGGAGACGCCCCCGCTCGGTGGAGCGGGGCGTCTTTGGCCGGTCAGATTGATGTCCCTTCTGGCTTGGAAGCCGCCATTAGCGAGCTAGAGGCTTTGATGGCGGGGTACAGCGTTTGCACGACACTCGAAAACGTTGGTGCACGTGCTTACGGAGCACGTAGCGGGTACGACGTCCGCACGCGATGTATTCGAGGCTGCACAGAACGCCGCCAAGGCGTAAGTCCGGGACGGATCAAGGCATGAGAGGAACTGCGTGTCGTTCAGGCTCTTGCGAGCCGTGACGGTCTTTTTGCCGACGGGATCGTGAAGGCACAGCTAAAGAATGTCGAAAATCGACCAATCGATGCCGATAGTCGCTGAAACCGAGCAGATTTTGAATCGCCGAAATTCTCCTTTGAATTCAAGAGCGCAAATTTCTGACGGATCGGGGAGACGGTTCTTCATTGCGTGCAGAAAGAATTTGTGCAGGGAATTCAATGCGTTACGATCACTTAAAACAATCGAGTGGGAATGATGGGGCGTACGGTAGAGTAGGTTGGAGTACTGTCGGATATATTCGGAAATTGTTGGTCAACGATAGGAAGCGATAGTTCGCGGGCGATTCTGCAAGAACAAGCAGCCGTTTTGCAGGTCGGCGATAGACCTTCGATTATGTGTAGAGAGGCTCAAAGGGATCGATACACCGCGCCGTCCACAGCACATGCTTTGGATTGGGATTGGAGCGCCGATCCAATTCCTCGGACAATAGACATCATGTTCCGTGGATTTGTATCATGGTCTAAGCCCCGGGGCGGGACCAACGAGACGAGCGCACGGCCGCCGAGCACAGCGGGGACGGCGCCGTAGCTGAATACGTTCTCGTGCCTCGCATAGTTTCAGAGTGCTCCCGCAATGCGTGGATCGTGCGCATGCCGTGCGGCAGATCCCTGTAGACTTAAGCGTGCCATGCTTCAGCAGCTTGGCCGACAGCGGACCCGAGTTGGCGAACGGAACAATTTGGTCGTCCTGCTACGCGACGAAGCGGACCACGCCACCATCCACCCGCAAAGCCGCGCCGGTGGTCGCCGAAGCCTGCTCCGAGCATGTGTAGATGATCATGTTGGCCACCTCATCGGTGGTCGCGAAGCGGTGGATGAGGCTCGTCGGACGCATCGCCTGCAGGAATCCCTGCTCGGCTTCGTGCTGCGTGATTCCATTTGCGTCAGCCTGTTTCGCCATGAAGTTGCCCAGGATCTCAGAGCGGGTAGGTCCCGGCAGGACGGCGTTGACGGTGACGCCCGTGCCCGCGACCGCCTCGGCAAGCCCGCGTGAGACCGCGAGTTGAGCGGTCTTGGTCATGCCATAGTCGAGCATTTCCTTAGGGATGTTGACTGCGGATTCGCTACTTATGAACACGACGCGGCCCCAGCCTTTCGCCACCATCCGCGGCAGGTAATGACGGCTCGCGCGCACGCCACTCATTACGTTCAACTGGAAGAGGTCAAGCCAGTCCTCATCGGGGATATTTGCGATATCCTCGACGCCGTTGTAGCTCCGGATGTGTGCTGTACCGACGTTGTTCACAAGGATATCGGCGTCCGGCGCATGCGCGATCAAGGCCTTTGCCCCCTCCGCTGTCGCAAGATCAGCGGCGATACCCGAGATGTCGCTGCCGGGGAAGGCCTGCCGCAGCTGCCGCACCGCCTCATCGACCCGAGCGTTTCCACGGCCGTTGACGACGACCGATGCACCGGCACGCGCCAACCCCTCCGCCGTCGCGCGGCCGATACCGGCGGTGGATCCGGTAACGATGGCCTTGCGGCCTTTGAGTTCGATATTCATCTCATTCATCTCCAAAATTAAATAGGAAGCGCAATCAATCCACTGTCGTCTTCGCTGTTTCCGCCTCCGCTGCGTGGGCGAGGCTTTCGACCCAGTCTTGGTGATACCGGTAGAGTGCGCCGGGATGTTTGCGCCCGAGCTCATCGAGGAAGAAGGGGCCCTGCTGCGTTTCCTCGGTCAGCACATGGCAGCCATGGTCTGTAGGCGTGATGACCCAGCCATGGTATGCGCTTGAGCCGGTCTCGTCGCCATCAACTGTCGTCGCCCATGCGAGCCTGCGAAGGGGCTCGCATTCCGTCACGACCAGACTCATCGGAAATCCAACCGTCACACGGCTGTATCGCGTTCCGAGCGCCAGTTCCGGCTCCCCCGTCAGAATCTTGACCTGATCCTCGGCGGGAAAGTAGCTCGACCAATTCTCGGCTTCGACGAGCAGCTTCCAGACCGCTTCAGGCGGCGCCTTCACGTCAATGTCGTTGAGTGCGTAGATGGCCGACGTTTTCGGATCATATCGCTCGGGCCAGGTCACATGGTCGTACATCGATTACTGCTCCTTCTTGAACAAATCCTGGAAGATGAGCTGGCCCCAAGTGCGGCCGCGTGGCTGCACCAGCGCGCCACCCTCGTTGAGCTTTCCCAGCTTGACGGGTGCGAACCCGAGTTGTTTGGCCAAGGCCGCCACGGGAGCGGTCGCGTCCTCGTCGTCGCTCGACAGAAAGACGACACGGTGCCCGCCCTCGACGATCGGATCGGCAGCCAGGGTGGCCGCAACCAGATGATTGAACCCTTTGACGAGCTTGGCGCCGGTGAACGCCTTCGCGACGAAGGCGGAGGACGGGAGGCCGTCCAGCTCTTCAGGGACTGGAAACGCGTTCATCGCGTCGATGACCGTCTTGCCTTTCCAACTCGGCAGGGCTTTCGCAACCTCGCGATGCTCCCCGAACGGGACCGCCAAGATAATTGTGTCGGCCTCGAGTGCATCCCGCAGCGACTTGGCGACGACCGTGGGTCCAATCGCCCGAGCCTGCGGCGCCAACGCCTCGGGCGGCCGGCGGCTCGCGACGGCCACGTCGATGTTTTTACGGGCGAAGGCGTGGGCGAGGGCCTGGCCTATCTTACCGAATCCTACAATTGCGTAGCTCATAATGCTTCTCCGATCCGTGTTGGTATTGATTCCCCGGCCTTCAACGGCGCTGGGTTATTCGTTCCGCTGTGTGGCGACCTTTGCGTGGTCGTTCCACCATGGACACGCTAGTTCCCGCCGGTCAGCCGCTTCCCGCGATCCGGCGCGATTTCAGATGGCCGAGAAGCCGCCATCGACGGACAACTCCACCCCATTCACGAAGCTCGAATCGTCGGAAGCAAGAAACAGCGCGGCCGTCGCAATTTCCTCAGGACGCCCCATCTTTCCCCGCGGGATCAGGGATTCGAACATCTGCTTCGCCTCCTCGGTGAGAACTTGGTCCTGCATCGGTGTGGCGATCGGCCCCGGGTGCAGCACGTTCACCCGGATATTCCTGCCCTTGAGTTCGTTGAGCCACCCGCGTGCGAATGCGTGCAGCGCCGCCTTGCTCGCCGCATACACGCTGTAACCAGGAAAACCTTTCACCGAAGCAACTGACCCGGTCATGAAGATCGATCCGCCATCGTTGAACAGCGGCAACGCCTTCTGAACCGTAAACAGCGTGCCGCGCGTATTCAGGCCGAAGGCCGCATCGAAGTGCTGCTCGGTAATCTCGCCCAGTGGGACGGCTTCGCCTGTGCCGGCGCTCGCGTACAGGACGTCGATCCTGCCCTTTTCCCGCTTGACTGTATCGAACAGGCGGTCGAGGTCGTCGAGATTGGCCGCGTCGCCGCGCACGCCGGTCACGTTCCGGCCGATCAGCTTGACGGCCTCGTCCAGCGCCTCCTGTCTCCGGCCCGTGATAAAAACATAGGCGCCTTCTTCAACGAACCGCTTGGCGCTCGCCAGCGCCATGCCGCTCGATCCACCCGTGATGACTGCAACCTTACCCTCAAGCTTTCCCATGACTTCTCCTTTCGTGGTGTCGGGACAGCATCTGCCTCCGAGAACCTCGAAATGGGTCCGCCGGCGTCAGTTGTTGAGTGCGGAAGCGCGCACATCGGTGGTGCGAAATCGATCCGGCTGGACGACTGACGCCAGCCGCGACGATCGGCGTCCGCCGTTCGGAATTGAGCCGCGCTCGTCGACATAGGCTATGATGACCGCCCGTACTGCTGTTCGATGTGTTAGATACGGGCTTTGGAAGGCGCACCGCGCGGTGCCGGATTGCACCATGATCGACTGGGATGACGTTCGCTATTTTCTTGCCGTCGCGCGCGGAGGCTCGGTGCGGGCCGCCGCCGAGCGCCTCGGTGTGAACCACTCGACCGTGCTGCGACGTGTCGCCCAACTCGAGGAACGCCTCGGGGTGCACATGTTCGAAAAGCTGCCTTCGGGCTACCGCCTGACGGCTGCGGGCGAGGAGGTCCTCGAGTTCGCGGACCAGATGGAGGTGTCGTCGCACCTGCTGGAGACGCGCGTCTTCGGGCGCGACCAGAGCGTGCGCGGGCTTCTGCGGGTGACGCTGGCACCGCCCCTCGCGACACACCTGCTCATGCCGGACTTCGCCGATTTCGCGCGTCTGCATCCGGACATCGAGATGGAAATCTTGTCGTCCGGCGAGCTGGCAAATCTGACCAACCGAGAGGCCGACGTCGCGATCCGCGTCGTCTACGACCGCAAAACCCTGCCGCTCAATCTTCATGGCCTGAAGGGACCGGAGGTGTTCGGCGGCGTCTATATGTCCTGTGATCGACTAGCCGCGTGGCGTGCGGGCGCGCCTGATCCCATCCGGTGGATCGTCATAAGCATTCATGGAATTCCGGAATGGGCCAGCGAGGGTGAGGTTCGCACCACGGGGGTTCCCTTCAGGACCACGGACGCCGAGGCGCAGATCGTTGCTGTACGGCAAGGGCTCGGGATCACGACACTGCCCTGCTTAGTCGGCGATGCCGACCCGCTACTGGTGAGGGTGCCGGGCACCGACCTGCACATGTACGGAACGCTCTGGCTTCTCACACAGGGGGAGACACGCAAGACGAAGCGCGTACGGCTCTTCACGGAGTTCGTATCCCACAGGCTCGCCGCGTACGCGCCGCTTCTCGCGGGGCTGTCCATATCGCGCGACTGACGCCTGGCAGGTCGCCGATGGCGCTGTCTCGAGCGTACCGCTGTAGAAGGGCCATTCTCGGCGTCGAAAAACAATTGCTCTTTGAAGACTGTGGCGCGTACAGCTATTTCGAAATCCATGATTGGTATGAGAAGCTTTGCCCGAGCACCGCGCCGCACGAATGATGACGCGCAGCGCAACCAAATTGGGGAGGATTCAAAATATTGGTATGCGATGTTTGATTGTCACGGCTCATCCACTCAATCCAAGCCTTTGCCAAACGCTTTCGAACGCAGCTATCGACACCCTGATGGATGCGAAGCACCAGTGCCGACATGTTGATCTGTATCGATCTGGCTTCTTCCCGGCTCTTACACCGGCGGAGCGCGCGAGCTACTATTCCGGATTCGAGACTACAGAGGTAGCTAAAGAGATTGAGGATCTTCTCTGGGCCGAGACTATCGTCTTGATTTTTCCCACGTGGTGGTTCGGACCTCCAGCTATATTGAAGGGCTGGTTCGACAGGGTATGGGTGCCTGGTATTGCATACGATCACGCAGCCGATCTTGGTGCCATACAACCGCGACTTCGCCAGTTAAGGAAGGTGGTTGCAATAACCACTTTGGGCTCACCTTGGTGGGTCGATTGGCTGATCCTCAGGCGGCCAGTGCGGCGTGTTCTCAAGACAGCTATTCTGAATACCTGTGCTCCTCAAGCCTCGCTTACGTTCCTTTCATTTTACAAGGTTGAAAGTCTGCCTAGGCAAGGTGTCGATGCTGCGATAAATCGCATTAGATCAATGCTACAGCATCTATAGCTAAGCCCCGTCACAATGCTCCTTTTCTTTGAAGGGCGCAGGTAGAGCAATGCCCGTGGGGACAGCGCGGCTCGTGACCGCTGCCCTTATCGGTATGTACGCGCATACGCGCCGAAAGCGTCACCATCGGTAGATGGCAGCACCGCGGATATCTACCGTCACGACATGGCATTCCTGGGCGCCGCCGCCACCGGCATCATCAACGAGGTACGCGGCATCAACCGCGTCGTCTATGACGTGACGAGCAAACCGCCAGGCACAATCGAGTGGGAATGAACTCAATTCGGTCCGACGGACGTTAGGGTGTCGGATGGGTTGTGATCAGGCGGGAACGTACGTCACTCTGATCGCGTCCTCGCCAACCCGGTCGCTGGCCACGAGACGCAGCGGCGGCCGCGGGCCGGCGAAGAATGGCTTGCCGCGACCAAGCACGATGGGACGCAAGTAGAGCCGGTACTCATCGATAAGGCCAAGCTCGGTCAGACTACCCGCAAGCTCCGGTCCGGCCACTTCGATCTCGCCCTCGTGTTCGGCTTTAAGCGCCCTAACGAACCCTTTGAGATCGTCGTCCACCAGCGTGGCGTTCGGCCCGACCGACTTCAGGGTGCGAGAGACGACCCATTTCGGCTGCGCCCGCCAGGCCGCCGCAAAGTCGCGCCCGACCTGGTCCTGTCCCGGCTGATCCTCGTCCCAATAGCGCATTACCTCGTACATGCGCCGGCCGTAGAGGCTGCCGGCGATCCCGCGCACATGGGCGTTGAAGTGGCGATGGAGCGCCTCGCCCGGCATCGGCAGCCCGGGCCCTCGGCGCCAGCGACATAGCCGTCGAGCGACTGCATCATTCCGAACACAAGCTTCGCCATGCACAGGCTCCTATCGATCGACGACGATCCGAAGGGATCGCATTCATTTATACCTCGCCCTTACTTCGTCGGTTCGTTGGCTGCACCCATTCTCTGACGTGTTCACATTGGCCGATAAATCTGCGCCACTGCGCCCCCCGGAAAGGCTTTCGAGCTCACCAGCTTGAGAGACATCGGCGCGGCGAGTTCGGAGAACAGCGGCAGGCCTTTGCCCAGCGCCACGGGGGCCACCATCAGGGCGAGCTGGTCGACCAGTCCTTGGGCGACGAGACTGCGGGCGAAGCTCACTCCGCCGTGGGCGATGATCGGCTTGCCCTCTTGGGCTTTCAACTTCGCGACTTCCTCCGCCAAGTCACCGCTCGCCACATAGGCCTCCGCCCAACTTTCACCACCGGGCTGCAACTTCGCCGGCTGTCCGGTTCCCGCGTTGACGGCGCGAGCCTCATCGAGCGCCGCCGACTTGCTCACCTCCCTCAGGATCTCCGGTCCCCGTCGTGAGAAGACGGCCTTGGGGATCTGGTTCATCGGCGCCGCGAACTGCTCGCAGGAGGTCGGCCACCAGGCGGCCATGTCACGGAAGCTGCGGCTGCCCATGATGTGCAGGCTCGAGTTCCATATGAACTCTACGCCCCAGGCCTTAGCCTCTTGATCGGCGCCGAACATCCATGTGTTTCGGCCATCCAGGTCACTCACGAAGCCGTCGATCGATATGGACATCTTCAAGATCAGGTCTCTCATCGCGTCTTCCTTGCGCTGGTGAGACCCAAGGACGGGCCAGATCGGTCAGTTCCGACAATTCGTTGCGGGATAGTCCGACAACGCTTGCACGCCGCCGAAGAAGGGATACCGAGCTCCTTGCCTGGTCGGCGAGGTGTCGTTGATTCCGCGCCAAATTCTGGTTCAGCGCCGTTTGTCAAAGCAGCGCACCTGAAGGTTGCGGCTGAGGCAACTGCCGTCCGCCAGGTGGCGAGAGGCATGTGAGACGAAGCCGGTGCACGCCGACTGATTTAATTCCCAAAACCGGATACGGGTCTTTCCGTAACGGCGCCAATCAGCTTATCGATTTTTCTCGGCCGGGTTCTCCTTTCGTGGCGCCGAGGCGGGTAAGCAGATTGAGCGTGATCCTGCCGACATCGTTCATGGCGCCTGCGGCTGGCAGCGCGCCGCACCAGGCAACCGAGCTTGCGGAAAAGATCAAGCCGCCTGCTGCGAGCTTTCGCAGGGTCATTTCGTCGCAGCGGCGGGCGATGCGTTGCCTATCCCCGCCCTCGTACCAGCGCGTCGGATCCTGAAAGAAGCTGTCGGGAAATCCCGTCGCACGCGCGATCACGTCGGTGTCAGCGGAAGTGCCGAGGGCTGGGTCCGTCGTATCCACTTCGTAGCCCGCGGCACCGCCCAGCACGATGCCGTCCGTGCCGAAGGTCGCATTTTCAACGCCTTCGAACAGCCATGCGCATCCTGCTTCACGGCTTTCGTCAGTGCGCGTGAAGGGGCGCGCGCCTTCGAACCCCATCAGTGAGATCGCGCCACCGATCAGCGTGAATTCGCCTCGGCCGCGGGAACGGAGATTGCCGCCTGGTTCGTTGGTGATCGACAGCGCCTGTTCGGCGACCGGGCCGTCCCAGGTGCGGCCAGCCTCCAGCGGCGAGCGCCGCAGCTCCATCAGGTCGTCCTTGAAAGCCACAGTGGCAGCGAAGCCGTTTCCGCCGAGATAGGCGATGCTGCCGCCTTCGGCCACAAACTGCCGCAGCGCCTGCTCCATCTCGATCGACATATATTCGGGGTGACTGCCGGTGACGACGGCTTGATGTCGACGCAGACCGTCTATGCCGCATTCGTGCAAATCGTGATCGGTCAGGACGTCAAACACGATTCCATTGTGGTGGCAGAATCGGAGGAAGTGCAGATCGACCGGCAAATTGTGTGGGCAGCCGCAGAGCGGATAATCGTAATCGTCCCTGAGCGTCACTTTCGGCTTTTTGTAGGAACAGATGGAAACACCGCTAAGGTCGGAATGGTAGTCGTAAAGAGATTTCAGATTGTTGGCGATCGCGAAGCGATGTCCCCGGTCGTCGCCTTTCCATTCATAAAGATGATCCGGGAGATATTCGTACGCATAAGCGAGATAGGTGGCCGTCGGCACGAGATACAACAGCGGCGACGAAACCTGTGAAGAGGTGACGAAGAACACCACGCGTTCGTAGCCACCCTCCCATTCGATCTGGAACGCGTAGACGCCTGGGTTTGCGTTTTCAGGGATCGTCGCGCGGTGCGATGCCGGCCATGCAAGCGGGCCGATGTCGTCGTCGTGGCAATGGATAGCGTCGTAGTGCGACGGCACTAAGCGAGGCTCGAAGCTCGATCCGTCCCAGCGTGCCGAAGTCACGCAGAAGGCTGGCTGATTGATCACGTCGAGGAGCAACGGATCTGGTCCGCCCGACGACAGGATCGGCTGCGTTGGTAACAGCGTCGGGAAATCCCAGGCAACAGTCCCCTGTGGGGTGTCGAGCCGGATCGCAGCAAATTTCGCGTTGAGGGTAGGTTCGTGGTTGGTGGCGCTTGCGCCGAAATGGATGTCGTGCGCCTGGAGGGTCCGCTCAGGGCCGGCAAAACCTTCATGGAGTTCGTAAGGCGCGAGACGGTCATGGGATTTGATGCGCAGGCGCAACTGCTCCTGCCGCAGGTCCAACTCGACAGTGAGCCACACACCAGTTGGCGCCTTCTTCTCGACAGGGGTTTCGCCGCCGATTTCCACGACAAATGCGCCGTCGCGGAGGCGCAGCCCGAGGGCGCCTGCCTCCAGGATCGTGCGCGCACCTTCGTTGCGCGTGAGGAACAGCTCAAAACGAATGCCGTGGACGGCTTGTACTTTGGCCAGTTCGCCGGCTCGCACGAACAGGAACGACCCTTGGTCGAAATGCCGACGCCGTGCTTCACCTACCGTTTCGATGGGCCAGGCGAGAAATTCCGGAGCCGGCTTGTCGAGCCGGCAAATTCGTGTGGCCTTTATCGGCCGATCGCATGACAGGCTGAGCTTGATCCGCTGGCCTGCTTTGGCACTCCAGGGGGTGGTGTAGCCAACCACGCTCATCGCGTCGTGGTCTACTGCGCGCTTCATCTATCCCTCCCGATGAACTCCAGATGGGCTGGGGCGAACCGCGTAGTCCGGTCCGATGTCGGCCAATGCGCTGCCGCTCTGACAAGCAAAGTTCCGCATGGCGCACTACAGCCATGATGTACATGCTTGTATAGATAAGCTGCATTCGGATAGTCTCGACGCGATCGGTCCAAGCGCGACATTACCAAGGAGGATGACATGCGCAACGCATCTCTCTTCGATCTGTCAGGCAGGAAGGCGCTTGTAACCGGCGCAAGCCGTGGCATCGGGCGCAGCATCGCCGAGGCGCTCAGCGCGGCCGGCGCCGACGTCGCGGTCACGGCGCGCAGCGTGGCCTCGCTCGAGAAGACGATGGCCGCCATCCGCACCGCCGGCGGGGTCGCGCACGCCATCGCCCTGGACGTCACCGATGTCGACCGCTGCCGGGCGGCGACAGCCGAGGCCGGCAGCCTGCTCGGAGGTCTCGATATTCTCGTCAACAATGCGGGGGTGGAAGAGGTCCGGCCTTCACTCGATGTCGACGAGGCCTTGTGGGACCGGATTATCGATACGAATCTCAAAGGCGCCTTCTTCTGCGCCCAAGCCGCCGCGCGGCAGATGAGAGACGCCGGACGGCCCGGCGTCATTATCAATCTCTGCTCGCTGACCTCCGAGGTCGGGATTCCCACGGCGGTGCCGTACGGCTCGTCGAAATCAGGCCTCCTCGGCATGACGCGGGCGCTTGCGGCGGAGTGGGCCGATCTTGGGATCCGGGTCAACGCCATTGCGCCTGGCTATTTCAGGACAGCGATGACAGACGTGTTCTACAGCAACGAGGCATGGCAGCAATCGATGCTCGCCAAGATTCCGCAGCGCCGTTTTGGTGATCTCTCGGACCTGCACGGAATCGCGGTGTTCCTCGCTTCGGATGCGGCAGCCTACATAACCGGCCAGTCCATTCCCGTGGATGGAGGCTTTCTCGCATCGATTTGAAGGCTTCAGGGGCTGGAGACGTGTCCCAGAAGTGATCGACAAGCGCTAATCGTAATTGCGTTCTAAGAAAAGGAGCCGCCATGTCTGACGTCAGCTTCCACCGCCTGTCATCCCTCAGTGTCGATCAGCGGGCCAGTTTACTGAAACGCGCCGAAGGAGATCTGTCTTCTTTCATCGAAAAGGTCCGTCCAATCATCCAGGCCGTCAAGGATGAAGGTGACGCGGCCTTGCTCCGGTTTGCACGCGAGCTCGACAAAGCCGATGTTGCCGACGGTGGACTGAAAGTTTCGGAAGCGGAGTTCGACGCGGCATTCGACAAGGTCGAGAAGGATGTCGTGGAGAGTATCCGGTTCGGCATTGAGAACATCCGGCATTTCCACGAGGAGCAGCGCCCGGAAACGATGTGGCTCAAGGAAGTTCGGCCGGGCGCCTATGCGGGTGACCGATACACACCGATTGCTTCGGTCGCGCTTTATGTTCCGCGCGGCAAAGGCGCCTTCCCCTCGGTGACGATGATGACCTCGGTTCCGGCGGTGATTGCCGGGGTTCCCCAGATCGCGATCGTGACGCCTGCGACTTCGGATGGTTCCGTCGACGCCGCGACGCTGGTTGCTGCCCGCCTCGCCGGCGTGGAGACCGTCTACAAGTGCGGCGGCGCCCATGCGGTCGCCGCCGTCGCCTATGGGACCGAGACCGTGAAGCCTGCCGTCAAGATCGTCGGGCCGGGGAGCCCGTGGGTGGTGGCGGCAAAGAGCGTGTTGTCCCCGATCATCAACACAGGTCTCCCCGCCGGTCCGTCCGAAGCGATCATTTTTGCCGATCACAGCGTCGACGGCGGCCTGGCTGCTCTTGACCTGTTGATCGAGGCCGAGCACGGGCCGGATTCCTCGGCCTACCTGGTGACGCACAGCCGCAAGGTCGCCGAAGCCGCGTTGATTGCGATACCGGAACACTGGTCCCGGATGAGCGAACAGCGTGTGGAGTTCTCACGCGCGGTGCTGACTGGGAAGCGCGGCGGCATCGTGCTGACCGAGTCGCTGGAGGACAGCTACCGCTTCATCAACGACTATGCGCCGGAGCACCTCGAGATTCTGTCAACGGAGCCATTTGCGCATCTCGGACGTATCACGGAAGCTGCCGAGATCCTCATGGGTCCGCATACGCCGGTGACCCTCGCCAACTTCGTCCTGGGACCCAATGCGGTGCTGCCGACCAGCCGGTGGGCGCGAACCTTTGGACCGCTTTCCGTGACGGATTTCGTCAAGAGATCGTCGGTCGGCTATGTGACCTCGGCGGCCTATCCGGAACTCGCCCTGCATGCCCGCAGGCTCGCCCGCTACGAAGGATTCAGCTCGCATGAGAACGCGGTTTCGGAGATCCGCGATCGCTATCTCGCCGGCTGAGCGGAAACGATGACGATGAGGGCGGCGCGACTCCATGGACCCGGCGACTTGCGCGTCGAGGATATCGCCGCGCCAGGCGCTCCCGAGCCAGGCTGGGTGAAGCTGAGGGTCGATGCCGCAGGCATTTGCGGTTCCGATCTCCACAACTTCCGCACGGGCCAATGGATAAGCCGATCGCCTTCGACGGCTGGCCATGAGCTGACAGGCACGGTGATCGCCATCGGCGAGGGCGTGGACACCGTCGCTGTTGGCGACCGCGTGGTCGCCGATTCCCGTTTCTGGTGTGGAGAATGCGCGCAATGCCATGCAGGCAGGCGGCATCTTTGCACGTCGCTGGGCTTTGTCGGCGAGATATGCGACGGCGGATTTGCCGAACAGGCGGTCCTGCCCGCACGCCTGCTGCACGTCGTCGATGCCGCGCTTGACGAACGGGTCGCGGCGATGGCCGAGCCGCTGGCTGTAGCGTTGCACGCAGTGCGGCGTCTGCCGAAAACGGCCGGCTCCGTTCTTGTCGTCGGCTGCGGGACTATCGGCGGGCTTGCCGCACTGCTGCTTTCCCGGACATTCGCAGGTACCGTGCTCGTCGCCGATCGCAACCCTGGCCGCTGCGCCCGCGTGGCGCGTGTGACCGGCGCCAGCATCGTCGATTTGAACCGGGACGCCATTGCCGCCGCCACCACGGATGCCCCCTTGCTCGCTGCCGTCGAAGCAACCGGCAGCATCGCAGCACTCGGCCAGTTGCTCGAGGTTCTCGATGCCGGCGGCACCGTTGCGATGGTCGGCATATTCCATGGGCGCCTCGATATCGATCCCGACATCCTGGTTGAACGCGAAATAGCATTGCTGGGATGCCACGCCTTTGCCGATGAGCTTCCCGACGCCATTCGGATGCTCGGCGAATTGACCGAGCCCATGGTCGAACTGATCGACCGCGAGATCGGCCTGGATGATGTTCCCGCAGCCTATGAGCGGCTGTTGGCGGGGCAGGGTGACGGCTTGAAAACAATCATCCGGATGCGGTGTGCCGGGCGCGTGTGATTTCCGAACCTTGCCGGAAAGGATTTTTGAAATGATAACTTTGCCCGACACCGCCAGCCCTCTTTACGAGAAGGTCAAGGACTACATCCTGACGAACATCGGAACGGGGCGATGGAGCAAGGACCGCAAGCTGCCGTCCGAAAATGAATTCGTGGCGACACTCGGCGTGTCTCGGATGACGGTCCATCGTGCCTTGCGGGAGTTGACCTCTGCGGGTTTTCTGATCCGGCTCCAGGGCGTCGGCACATTCATCGCGCCACCTCGACCGCAATCCGCACTGATCGAGATCAACAACATCGCGGCGGAAATTGTCGCGCGGGGAAACAGGCATCGCTCCGAGGTTATCGTCCTCGAAAAGATCATGCCGACAAAGGAGCTCGCGCTTTCGTTCGAGTTTGCAAAGCGCGTGTCGGTCTATCATTCCATCGTCGTCAACTTCGAGAACGACCTGCCTGTGCAACTGGAAGAGCGCTTCGTCAACCCGGGCCTGATACCCGACTATGACAAGCAGGATTTTTCCAGGACAGCGACTTACGACTACCTCATGCAGAAAACCCCGGTGACGGAGGTCGAGCACATCATCTCGGCGACCCCTGCCGATGCCGAGACGGCGCGGTATCTGGGCATCGACGTCGGCAGCTGCTGCCTGTTTCTGCATCGCCGGACATGGACGGGCGCCGTCGTTGCCACGATCAGCAAGCTGACTTACGTTGGCAGCCGCTACTCGCTTGGCAGTCGATATTCTCCATCCAAAAAAACCTGATCGCAGTGAAGCGAATCAGAGTCGGAAGGAGGGGCTAACTTGTATATGCATGTATGTATTTAGCCTTGACATCCGCTGTTGCTGACGTTGAAGTGTCGTCGCACTTTCGTTGAACGAACAGCTAAGATGCCGAGGCACGGTGCCGCAAGAGCAGAAGCCCGCATTCTCACCAGGCCGGATGTTTGGTTCAAAAAAGCGGCCTGATCATCAAGGGGAACAAGATGATACGTAACCTAGCAGGACAATTTCGGGCACTCGTTATGGCTGCTGCCGTCGGGTTTGCCCCGGCGGTCTACGCGGCCGACACGACAATTCCGGCGACGCCTGAGGCAGGAACATTCAAGATCGGCATCGAGCCATGGCTTGGCTACGGCCAGTGGCACGTCGCAGAAGCCAAGGGTCTGTTCAAGGCAAACGGGCTGTCCGACGTGCAGATCGTGAACTTCGCCGAGGACAAGGACATCAACGCCGCCCTGGCGAGCGGCCAGCTCGATGCCGCCAACATCGCGACCCACACGGCTATGGGAATGGTTGCGGCCGGCCTGCCGGTGAAGATCGTGCTTCTGCTCGACGTCAGCATGACGGCGGACGCCATGATCGCCGGCAAGGACATCGCCTCCGTCGCCGACCTCAAGGGCAAACAGGTGGCTTTTGAGGAAGGCACGACGAGCGACATCCTCCTCAAATACGCGCTCGCCAAGAACGGCATGTCCATCGCCGATGTCCAGCCGGTTCCCATGCCGGCGGCGGATGCCGGCAGCGCGTTGATCGCTGGCCAGGTTCCGGTCGCGGTTACCTATGAGCCTTATCTCACCGCGGCCAGGGCACAGAACAAGGACGTCAAGCTGCTCTTCACCGCAGGCGAAGATCCCGGCCTGATCAGCGACGTGTTCGTGGTGCGGGATGAGGTGATCAAGTCGCGTCCCGGCCAGGTGCTTGCCATGATCAAGACCTGGGATGCGGCCCTGAAGGCTTACAATGCCGACACGCCCGACGGCCGGGCGATCATCTCCAAGGCAGTCGGTTCGAGCGTCGAAGACCTCAACACCGCCTTTGATGGCGTGCGTTACTATACTCTCGCCGAAAACAAGGATGCGCTGACGGGCGAATTTTCCACCAAGACATTCGCCGATGTCGAGGCAGCCGCCAAGAACGCCGGGCTGCTTCAGGCGGACGTGACGCCGGAGCAGATGATCGACCCGTCATTCGTCAAGGCCGCGAAATGACGAGGGCCGGCTCGCGGTGGTGACGCAAATGTCCGAGCAGCGTGCGACCAAGCCAAGCCCGTCTCACGCAGCGCCGGAGCCGGTGATCAAACAGCCGATGCGCCGTCGCCCCACCGCCCGGCTAGGGGCGGCCCAAACCCCCGCCGGGGTTCATGAGATATCAGTGGCGGGTTTTGCCGGCCTCGGTCTTGCTTGGTGGGCGGCAACAGGGCTGGGGCTGGTAAAGCCGATTTTCCTGCCCTCGCCGGGGAGCGTGGTGACCCAGCTCGGCAAGCTCTCGGGTGACGGCACGCTGTGGCTGGATCTCAGGACCTCGATATACCGTATTTCTGTTGGCTTCCTCATCGCCTCGGCATTGGCGATTCCGATTGGCGTGCTGATCGGCAGCTTCAGGACTTGGGAAGCGGCGATCGAGCCGCTTGTGGATTTCATCCGCTACATGCCGGTGGTCGCTTTCGTGCCCCTCTCCATCCTGTGGTCGGGGACGGGCGATGCCCAGAAGTTCCTGATCATCTTCATCGGCACCTTCTTTCAGCAGGTGCTGATGATCATGGACAATGTGAAGCGGGTTCCCGCTGATTTCATTGGCCTTGGCAGGACACTCGGCCTGCCGGATCGCAGGATCTTGACCCGCATCGTGGTTCCCAGCGCCTTGCCAGGCATCTGGGACACGTTGCGCATCAGTCTCGGCTGGGCATGGACCTGGCTGGTGTTGGCGGAACTTGTCGCGGCGACATCAGGGCTCGGCTACCGCATCACCGTGTCCCAGCGTTATTTCCAGACAAACACCATCATCGGCTACATCCTGCTGCTGGGTGTGCTTGGCCTCATTACCGACCAGGTCATGAAGGCTCTGGGAAAAGTGCTGTTCCGGCAGGAGGGCCACGTGCAATGAGGCCGGGCCGATGAGTTTGCCCAAATTGGGGATCAAAGGTCTCCACAAGAGCTTCGGCACGGGCGCGCGGCGCACGGAAGTGCTGCGCGATATCAATCTCGATCTTGCCGACAACGAGTTCGTCTCGCTGGTGGGCACGTCGGGTTGCGGCAAGAGCACGCTGCTGTCGATCGTTGCCGGACTGCAGGATTTCGACGCGGGAGATCTTGCCATCGATGGCGCGCCGATCCTGCAGCCGGGCCTCGACCGCGGCGTCGTCTTCCAGTCCTACACCCTGCTTCCCTGGCTGACGGCGCAGCAGAACATCGAGTTCGCGCTCAAGGCCGCGGGTCATGATCGCGCGACCTGCCGCAGGATAGCACGCGAGCATCTCGATCTGGTCAAGCTCCCGCACAGCGCCAATCGCTATCCGTCTGAGCTTTCTGGCGGCATGAAGCAACGGGTGGCCATAGCGCGTGCCCTTTCCTATCGACCCAAAATGCTTCTGATGGACGAGCCCTTTGGCGCGCTCGATGCCCTGACTAGGCATCAGATGCAGGAACTCCTGACGCAGATCTGGGAGGAGCACAGGCTCACCGTGCTCTTCGTCACCCATGATGTGGAAGAAGCCGTCTACCTGTCGGACCGCATCGTCGTGATGGGGATCGGCCCGGGACGCATCATGCAGACCTTCAATGTCGACATCGAGCGCCCGCGCCGGGAAGAGGTCATGGAAACCCCGGCCTTCATGGATTTGCAGCGCAGCGTGCACAAGGCGATCCGCGAGGCCTCAAAACGTCCCGAAATGGCTTAGGCGAGCCACTCAATTACTTACAATCGGCGACCAGCGTTGCGCCCAATCTCGATATCGCGCCATCGCGATTCCTGACCAGGGGAGCCGCGATCGGCGGCTTTCTCCCAACCTCGAAAAAAATTTGCAGGACAATGTCGATTTCCTAAACTCCATTCGTCGTTTCGATGCCGGCCGGTGAGTCCGGCTCAACAAGGAGACAGACGATGCGTGTGATGGTGCTCGTGAAGGCTACCGAAGACAGCGAAAAGGGCTTTGTCCCCACGCCCGAGGCGAAGGAGGCGATGGAGGCGATGGGCAGGTTCAACGACGAGCTGCGCAATGCCGGCATCTTGCTCGACGCCGATGGCCTCAAGCCCTCCTCGCAGGGCAAGCGCGTTGCGTTCGATGGTCCCCGCCGGACGGTCATCGACGGGCCTTTCGCCGAGACCCGAGAACTGGTCGCCGGTTTTTGGCTCTGGGAAGTCAAGGACATGGACGAGGCGGTCGCCTGGGTGAAGCGCTGCCCCAATCCCATGCCGGGACCGAGCGAGATTGAAATCCGGCCGCTGTACGAGATGGCTGATTGGCAATGGGAATCTGACGCCGGAGGTCACGCAAATCCATGACCGGACGCGCGAGAAGCTCAGCGGCAACTGAACCTGTTGGCCGCAACCTGTTTTGCCTTCGTTATGGCTTTGGCCGATAAGGCAGCATGACGGCAGGCGAGACGCAGCAGGCGATCGAGGCGATTTTTCGCATTGAACGTGCCCGGCTCATCGCGGGCCTGGCCCGCCTCGTGCGCAATGTCGATCTTGCAGAGGAACTGGTGCAGGACGCCCTCGTCATAGCCCTATCCGAATGGTCCAGGACCGGCGTTCCGGCCAATCCCGGCGCTTGGCTGATGACGGTCGCCAAACGCCGCGCCATCGACGCGATCCGTCACGACAAGATGCGCGAGCGCAAGCATGAGGAGATCGCGCGGGAGCTGGACGGCGAGTGCGATGGTACGGCCAAGGGAAACGAAATGGCCATGAACGACGATCTTGGCGACGAGCTGCTGGGCCTCATCTTCACAGCCTGCCACCCCATACTTTCGGCCGACGCCCGCGCGGCCCTCACGCTGCGTGTCATCGGCGGCCTGACCACGGACGAGATCGCCCGTGCTTTCCTGTCGAGCGAGGTGACGATCGCCCAGCGCATCGTCCGCGCAAAGAGGACGATCGGAAAGGCCGGGCTCAGCTTCGAGGTGCCGCGCGGCGCCGAGCGTGCGGCGCGTCTGTCCTCGGTGCTGGAGGTCATCTACCTCATCTTCAATGAAGGCTATGCTGCCACGGCAGGCGACGACCTTGTCCGGCCGAGCCTGTGCCTGGAGGCACAACGGCTCGGCCGCATGCTGGCGGGGTTGATGGCCGAGGATGCCGAGGTGTTCGGCCTGCTGGCTCTGATGGAAATCGAGGCATCGCGCCTGCCGGCACGCATCGGGCCGGACGGCGCCCTCTTGACCCTGACCGAGCAAAACCGCGCGCGCTGGGACCAGCTGCTGATCCGCCGAGGCCTTGACGCGCTGGCCCGTGCCGAAGCCCTCGGGGGCGATGGCCCCTATGTGTTGCAGGCCGCGCTTGCAGCCTGTCACGCGCGGGCGCGCAGTCCGGCCGATACCGACTGGCCCCGTATCGCAGCGCTCTACGACCGGCTGCGTGCAGTGATGCCCTCGCCGGTGGTCGATCTCAATCGAGCGGTCGCGCACAGCATGGCCTTCGGGCCCGAAGCGGGCCTGCGGCTGGTAGACGAGATTGCCGACGCCGCCGCCTTGCGCAATTATGCGCCATTGCCGGCGGCGAGGGGCGATTTTCTGTTTCGGGCCGGCCGGCTGGCCGAGGCCCGCGCCGAATTCGAGGCTGCGGCCAAGCTCACCCGCAACGTGCGCGAAGCGGCCTTTCTCCTCGCCCGCGCAGACGCTTGTGGTTGACAGCATCGCTCTCCGTGCCCGACGCGCCGCTCGGCAACATCGAAAGCCGCCAGTTCGCTCCCGGCCAGCTCCCTTCAATGAGCGTGATCAGCTCGCAACGCGAAAGGGATTAACGATGCGCAAGCCTTCGTCGAGCGCCATTCCGTGCTGCATGTCCTCCGACCAAAGTGTATCACAGCCAGCGTGAACCGCCGCGGAGGCGATCATCGCGTCATAGGTGGAAAGGCCGTACCGCTCGGCGAGCCTCAATCCTGTTTCGTGGGTCTCGAGCGTGAGCGGATGAACCGTCAACAGGCCGCGCAGCGTGGTCAGCAGCGCATGCGTGTCGTCCCATGACATTTGCATCTTCCGACGCGCGACATTGGTGAGTTCATTGAGAACCTGCACGCTGATCGCCCCGCCATCGGCGATGACCGCCTCGGCCCGATCCGCCTTCGCCGTGTCGCCTGACGCGATATAAAGAAGGACATTGGTATCGAAAAAACTAACGGGCATTTGCCTCGTCCCGATCGAATTTGAAGTCAGCGGGAAGCCGACCGCGGAAGGCGCGGAGACGCTTCAGCAACTCCTCACGCCCGGGCTTCCGCGCGACGCCAAGCTGGCGGGCGTCAGCGACATGGATTTCGATCTCATCGCCTTCCCTGAGTTCAAGCGCTTCGACCACAGCGGCGGGAAGGCGGACCGCAAGACTGTTTCCCCATTTGGCGACCTGCATGCCACTTCCTCTCTTAGATATACGCTGGAAGAAATGTATATCCACAGGTCGTCAAGGTCAAGAATTGCAGCCAATCGGTTTATTCATTTTGGAGGAGAGGGCCTCGATCATGCCAGCAACTGCGTCGGCACGCCGAGAATCGGTCCTGCCTCGGCGAGCCGCTGGTCGAGGGTCCACACCGTGGCGCCATGCTCCGATGCCGTCGCGAGGTGCAGGGCGTCGCCAGCACGAAGCCCGAGGATATGCTGATCGGCGAATTTCGCGGCGACCCGAAAATGCCCGCCCGTCACCGGCAGCACGGTGAAGCTCTCAGCGACAAGCCTATTGAACATCGCGAGCGCTGCCGCGCGTTGCTCCAGGTCGATCTGTCCGGTCCGAAGCTTGATCGCCATGGCGGAGGACATCTCGGTGATGGTCCAGTCGCTGATCACAAGTTGCGCTGGGTCCTGCTCCGCCAGCCAGCCCTGAACGCGCGCGGTCATGGCTTCGTTGGATAGCGCCGCGATGATCAGCGAAGTATCGAGATAGGACGTCAATAGCGATCGCCATCTCGCATCGATCGCACCAGATCGGCGGCAGCCTGAGCCTGCAGAGGCATGGTTGCGGTCAGGGATTGGAGCAGGACGGCGTCGATCCGTTTGCGAGGGCGGGCCACGGCCGTGAGCCTGGCGACCGGCTTGCCACGCCGGGTTATGTCGATCGAGTCTCCAGCTTCAACCCGGTCGACGAGCTCACTCAGATGTGCCTTGGCGTCCGCCAGATTGACCGCGTCCATGTCACGCTCCTGACCATGTAGATGGTCATGTAGCGTATAACGCGTGACAATTCCAGTGCAGAGCACGGCGAATAAGCAACTGGCTGCGTGAGCGAAGCAGGTGACCTGCAACGAGAAACATGCCGCTTCCCACTTGACTCATACATATCCCGGTGGTTATACATCGACCAATAGCCGAAGGGTTATCGATCCCAATGCCAAACGCTCACGATGTGCTCTTCAGAACGCTTGCCGATCCGACTCGGCGCGCTATTTTTGAGCGGCTGTGTCGCGAAGGAGAGCAGACGGTCGGGGCTCTGACGGCTCAGGCCGGGATCTCGCAACCGGCCGTGTCAAAACATCTCGGCGTTTTGAGGCAGGCCGGGCTCGTGCGCGACCGCCATGCAGGGCGACAGACCCATTATAGCGCGCAGCTTGCTGCGCTTGCCCCCCTGATTGACTGGACAAGCCAGATGACCGGGTTCTGGCAGAGCCGGTTCGACGACCTCGAAGACCTGCTCAAAAGGATGGACCAGTGAACGAAATGGCGACCGAAACGCTCTCCGTCGTTGTCGAACGGGAAATCGCTTATCCGCCCGAGAAGATCTGGCGCGCGCTCACGCAACCACACTTGATCGAGGAGTGGCTCATGAAAAATGACTTCAAACCTGTCGCGGACCACCGTTTCAATTTTCACGCAGACTGGGGCGCTGTCGAATGTCAGGTGCAGACGGTCGAGCCGAACAGAACACTGACTTACACGT
Organism: Mesorhizobium sp. M0019; assembly: GCF_040323975.1. NCBI lineage: Bacteria > Pseudomonadati > Pseudomonadota > Alphaproteobacteria > Hyphomicrobiales > Phyllobacteriaceae > Mesorhizobium > Mesorhizobium sp. M0019. The sequence goes on from NZ_JAMYVK010000044.1 coordinate 35,945, forward strand.
GGGATACCAAGGATCTCAAGAGTGTCGTCTCCTGGACCCTCACCCCCACGAGCACCGGAGCCCGCTTGCGCATGGAACAGTCGGGCTTCCGGCCGGATCAGCAGCCTTACTTCCGGGGTGCCAAAGTCGGCTGGCCGAGGTTCTTTGACGATCTGGAGCAGGTTCTGGCGCGGACGGACTGAGATCCGCTGGGCTATCCAAGCAAGGGCTCTGTTACAGAGCGACATCACGAGGCGATAATGGAGGCAAGCCAATGAAGATCAAGTTGGCCAAAGTATACGTGGACGACCAGGAAAAGGCACTGGGCTTTTACACCGAAACGCTCGGCTTTACCAAGAAGGCCGATTTCAGCAATGGGCCGTTTCGCTGGCTGACCGTCGCATCACCCGACGAGCCGGACGGTGCCGAGCTGCAACTCGCGCTCAATGACAACCCGGCGGCCAAGGCCTACCAGCAAGCCATTTTCCAGCAGGGCCAGCCCGCGGTCATGTTCTTCACCGATAACGTCAAGGGCGACTACGAGCGCATAAAAGCGCGCGGCGCCGAGTTCACGATGCCGCCGACCGAAGTAACCGGCTCGACCATCGCCCAGCTGAACGACAACTGCGGCAACCTCGTTCAAATCACCCAACTGGCGCGCTGGTAAAGCATGCGCTCAGTGGCGTGGCTGCCCGGCGGGAGTCGCCAAACGGGCCGCCCGATCCGCTTCGTCTTCAGAGGAGGTCTCAATGGATTGGAACAAATGGGTTCGGCAGATCCACCGCTGGCTGTCGATTATCTTTGCGGCGGTCGTCGCCGCCATCTTCATCAGCCTGGGAGTAGGCAAGGAGCCCGCCTACTGGGTATACCTCTTGCCGCTGTTTCCACTCGGCTTGCTCCTGCTTACCGGTCTGTACATGTTCGTGCTGCCTTACGCTCCCAAGTGGCGCAACGCAGGGGGCGCCGGCGCATTGGAGTGAACGCATGGCCAACAAGACGTCCATCAAGTCAGCGGCGGTCGCGAAGAAGCCCGCCGCCAAGCTTGCAGCCGCCAAGCCGGTCCTCCTCGCAGGCGGCAACCCGCAGATCCCGAAGGGTGATGGTGACGCTCCTGTGCAGGCCTACATCGCGGCCATGCCGGGCTGGAAACGCGACGTCGGCCGCCGCCTCGACGCACTCATTGAGCGCAACGTTCCCAACCTGCGCAAGGCCGTCAAATGGAACTCGCCCTTCTATGGCGTAGAGGGTCAAGGCTGGTTCCTCAACTTCCATTGCTTCACAAAGTACATCAAGCTGGCTTTCTTCCGCGGCACGTCGCTGCATCCTGTCCCTCCAGGCGAGTCCAAGCACAAGGACGTGCGCTACTTCGACATCCGCGAGGACGACCAGCTCGACGAAGCTCAACTCACCGACTGGGTAAAGCAAGCCAGCCAGTTGCCTGGCGAGCGAATGTGAGTGGAATGCGAGTCATTCCCGCAAACCCGGTGCCGACTAGCGGTATTCATGTGACGGGCGAGCGGCAACAACCCTAGGGAAAGCGACAATGATGATGAAGAGTGGCTCTATGGAAGGAAATGCAGAGAGCTCTCCCTCTCAGCTGATAGATGCGAGGATCAGTGAGCTGGGCGATTGGCGAGGCAAGACGCTTTCCCATGTCCGCGCTCTCGTCAAGCAGGCTGACCCGGAAGTGGTCGAGGAGTGGAAGTGGCGAGGCGTTCCGGTGTGGTCGCACGCCGGAATAATCTGCACCGGCGAGACCTACAAGAACGTCGTGAAGGTGACCTTCGCAAAGGGCGCCTCCCTGCCGGATCCTTCAGGCCTGTTCAACTCCAGTCTCGAAGGCAACACCAGGCGCGCCATCGATATCCGTGAGGGCGAAGATATAGATGAGAATGCGTTCAAGGCGCTGATACGCGCTGCTGCCGCCCTGAACACGGCCCGATAGTCAGCTCCGGCCGATATGGTCGGCTAGCGGGCCGAGAGCGGCGAGCAAAGCTTCGCCGGTGGCTTGCGTCGCGTTCTCATGCGGCGCGCGCAGGTTCAGCCAGCGTCTGTCGCCGGACCGTACCGCCAGCACTGCCTTCATCGCGGAGATGAGGCCGGCGTCCTGGATGATTTTGCGGAACGCCTTGATGGCGGCATCCGCGTCAGTAATGTCCTCTCCCGCCAGTGCTGCGTCGTAGAGGGCCCGGATCGCTGGGGCATTCAGATTGACCGTCGCCGAGATGCACCCCGCAGCACCGTTGGCGAGGCCTTTCGTCAGCTGTGCTTCCGAGCTCGGGAACACCGCGACCCTTGGGGCTGCCGCAATGACCGCCGCGGTGTTGTTCCAATCGCCGGCGCTGTCCTTGTAAGCCACCACGACATCCGGAAACGCTTGGCTCAAGCGGGCGGTCAGCGCCGGGCTCACCGGTACGCCGGAATTCTGCGGGATGTGGTAGAGGATCATCCTCATCGCCGGGTTCGCCACCCGTTCGATCAGCTCGCCATAGTAGCGGGCCTGTCCGTTGTCGCCGGCGGCCGTATAGAAGAACGACGGCAGCACCATCACCCCGGCACAGCCGAGCCCGACGGCATGCGCCGTCAGCTCGACGGTTTCGGCAAGTGCTGTGACACCGGTGCCGGGCATCAGACGGCCTGGCGAAATGCCGGCCTCGACCAGCCACTCCAGCGCTTGCATGCGCTCGCGCAACGAGACGGACAAGGCCTCGCCCGTGGTGCCGAACGGCGACAGGAAGTGCGCTCCCTGATCCAGCACCCATTTGGCGTGTGACATCCAGAGGTCGCGGGCAATGCGGCCGTCGTTTTCGAACGGGGTCAGGATCGGTGCGATGGTTCCTTGTGGGCGGATCATGTGCGTCCTTCTAAAGCCGGCATCAAAAATGTCGAGCAAGCTACATGAAGCAATGTTGCTGAGTACCGGCCGTTCGACCTCGAAAGCAAGCGGCTCGCGCATAGGCGCGCGATTGTGATCGGGCGGCGGTTCTGAGGCTCTCGAAGTATATCCTTGTCACGGGATAACGTCGTCTGGCCGAAAGGGGGGTGACAAACGAGTTCTGCTGTTTCATCAATGCCGCCTTTTGAGGAGAAGCCCATGCGGAGGATCGGTGTCGGCATTATCGGCTGCGGCAACATTTCGGATGCCTATCTGAAGGCATCGCCACAATTCCCGGTGCTCGACATTGTCGGCGTCGCCGACATCAACCGGACGGCGGCCGAGGCCAAGGCAGCGGCCTACGGCCTGGCTGCCATGCCGGTTGACGCGCTGTTGGCCGATCCGCGCGTCGAGATCGTGCTCAATCTGACGACGCCGCAGCATCATGTGCCGGTCGGCCTGCAGGCTGTCGGGCAAGGCAAGCACGTCTATTCCGAGAAGCCGCTGGCAACGACGCTCAGCGACGCCGAGCGGCTGGTCGCGGCCGCGCGCGAAAAGGGCGTGCGCGTCGGCTGCGCACCCGACACCTTTCTTGGCGGCTCCCACCAGACGGCGCGGCGGCTGGTCGATAAGGATACGGTCGGGACCATTGTCGCCGGCTCTGCCTTCATGCAGGTGCCCGGCCACGAACTCTGGCATCCCAATCCGGATTTTTACTATCAGCCCGGCGGTGGGCCGATGCTCGACATGGGACCGTACTATCTGACCTGCCTGGTCAATCTCCTTGGTCCGGTAAAATCCGTGACCGGGCAGGCGAAGTCATCCTACGCCACCCGCACCATCGATTCTGGACCGCGCCAGGGCGAAACCATCCGGGTCGAGGTGCCGACCCATATTTCCGGCCTGCTCGCATTCGAGAATGGCGCCGCGGTCTCGATCACCACCAGCTTCGACGTCTGGAAGCATGAACACAATCACATCGAACTTTACGGAACCACGGGCTCGATGATCGTCTCCGATCCCAACCAGTTCCAGGGCGACATCAGGACCAACCAGCGCAAGGGCGACTGGACGGTGGCCGATCAGATCCATTCCTATGGCGACGGCAATTACCGGGGCCTCGGCCTTGCCGACATGGCGCAGGCGGTCGTCTCGGGCAGACAACACCGCGCCAGTCTCGATCTTTCCCTCCATGTCCTGGAAATCATGGAATCGATCATCTCTTCAGCAGAGATAGGGCAGTGTATCGATCTCAGATATGGCTGCGCCCGGCCGGCGCCGATGCGCGCCGACCTGCCTTTCGGAATTCTGGAATAGGGAATAATGCGATGAGCAAGACGGCACTGATTTTCTGGGGCGGCTGGGAAGATCACACCCCGGCCCGAAGCGCCGAAATCGTCAAGGAGATGCTGGCCGGCAACGGCTTCGACGTGCAGCTGGAGCAGGGGACTTCGGCGCTTGCCGATCCGCAGCTGGGCAAGCTCGATCTCATTGTCCCGGTGATCACCATGTCGACGATCGAAAAGCCGGAGCTGCAAAACCTGACCAGCGCCGTCGGGGCCGGCACCGGCCTTGCGGGCTTTCACGGCACCATGTGCGACAGCTTCCGCAACGAGCCGGAATACCAGTTCATGACCGGCGGCCAGTGGGTCGCCCATCCCGGCAACATCATCGACTATCACGTCGACATCACCAGGCCAGGCGATCCGGTCATGCAGGGCATCGACGGCTTCGCCTACCGTTCAGAGCAGTATTACATGCATGTCGATCCGACCAACGAGGTGCTGGCGACGACTACTTTCACCGGCGAGCATCTCGATTTCATCGCCGGCGTCGTCATGCCGGTTGTCTGGAAGCGCCGCTACGGCAAGGGCCGCGTCTTCTACAGCGCGCTCGGGCACACCGCCGACGAGTTCGCCGTGCCGCAAATGCGCACGATGTTCGAACGCGGCGCGATTTGGGCCAGCCGAAACTCGGACCTTGGATAGCCGTTCAATCTGAACGCCACGTATCGTTGTAATCTCTCATAGGGCGGCCGCCCGAACGCTGGCACAGGCACAATTGACTGCCATGGTAGCATCCAATACACCAGCGGTCATCGGGAAATTCCGTAGCTGGAGGTCGAATGGAGCAGACGTGGCGATGGTTTGGTCCGAGCGACGCGGCAACGCTTGCCCACGCGAGGCAGGCCGGCGCAACCGGCATCGTGACGGCATTGCACGACATCCCTTACGGCGAAGTCTGGCCGATCGACGCCATCAGGCAGCGCCAGGGGCTTATCGAGGCGGATCCGGCGATGGGCCTCAAATGGAGCGTCGTCGAGAGTGTGCCCGTGCACGAGGACATCAAGCTCGGCCGCGGCGATCTCGACCGGCTCTACGACAATTTCAGGCAGACCTTACGGAATCTCGGCGCCTGCGGTGTGCGCACGGTCTGCTACAACTTCATGCTGATCCTCGACTGGACCCGGACCGACTTGGCTGCGCCGCTGCCGGGCGGCGGACGGGCGCTCCGCATGAACATGCACGAGCTTGCCGCGTTCGATTGCTACATGCTGCAGCGCAAGGGATCGGAGCGCGACTATGCGTCCGATGTTCTCCAGCGGGCGAGCGAATGGTTCGAGACGACGCCGGATACGTCAAAAGAGCGTCTGCTCGCCAACATCATGGCCGGCCTGCCGGGCGCCTTCAAGCGCTACGACATAGCAGAATTGCGCGAAGTGGTGGCCGAGCAGTCGGGCCTGTCGCACGACCGGCTGCGCGAGAACCTCGTCCGTTTTCTCGAAAACGTGCTGCCGGCGGCCGAAGAGGCGGGCGTCACGTTGGCGATCCACCCGGACGATCCGCCGCGCGATCTCGTCGGCCTGTGCCGGATCGTCAAGAACGCCGACGACATCGCCCTTATCTTGGACGCCGTGCCATCGGCCCATAGCGGCCTCACCTTGTGCACGGGGTCGCTGGGCGCCAACCCGGCCAATGACGTGCCCGCCATCGCCAGGCGCTTTGCGCACAAGATCAACTTCGTGCATCTGCGCAACGTCAGCAAGGACCCGGACGGCTCGTTCATGGAATCCGAGCATCTGAGCGGCGATGTCGACATGGTCTCGGTGGTCTCGATCTTGCTCGACGAGCAGCAACGCCGCCGCGACGCCGGCGAACCGGCGGCGCTGCTGCCGTTTCGCCCGGATCATGGCCACGAGCTGATCGATGACGCCGCGCGGCACACCCATCCCGGCTACCCCGTGATCGGCCGTCTTCGCGGCCTTGCCGAATTGAGAGGCGTGATGACGGCGATTGCCCATCAGCGCGGCTACCGGCTGCAATGACGGCGCCCCGCCTGCTCTGCGTCGGCGCGCTCACCTACGACACGATCTTGCGCCTCGATGTCCTGCCCTCCGGCGCCGGCAAGTTCCTGCCAAGCGAGGCCGTGCAGATCGCGGCCGGCATGGCAGCAAGCGCGGCCGCGTCGGCCAGCCGCCAGGGCGGGCAGGTCTGGCTATGGGCAAGCGTCGGCAACGATGCTGTCGGCCGCGATGTCATCGGCCAGATGGAGGCGGAGCGGGTCGACTGTTCGTTGGTGCGCAGGGTTGAAGGTGGCCGCTCGGCCATTGCCACCATCCTGGTCGATGCCGCCGGCGAGCGTATGATTGTGCCCTTCTACGATGCAGTCACGCAAGCTGATCCTGACCGTCTTCCGCCCGCGGATTTTTCCCACTTCGACGCCGTGCTGGTTGATGTCCGCTGGCCCGGAGCCGCGGCCCTGGCGCTGGCGAAGGCTCGCGAGTGCGGCATCCCGGCGATCCTTGACGCCGATGTCGCGTCGCGACCGGTGCTCGACCGGCTGCTGCCGCTCGCCTCGCACGTCGTTGCTTCGCTGCCGGCGGCACGCATCCTTTGCGGTCCGGAGATATCCGCCGGTTCTGCCGTCGCCATTCTCGGCGAACGGACCGGCGCCTTCGTGGCGGTCACCGATGGCGCGAACGGCACCGTGTTCCGCTACTCGGGCAGCAATGACGTCCGTCATCTGCCGTCGCCGCGGGTCGAAGCCGTCGACACTCTGGCGGCAGGCGACGTGTTCCACGGCACCTTCGCTCTCGGCCTGGCCGAAGGTTGGGACGAAGAGCGGGCGATAGCAGTGGCCAGCGCCGCCGCCGCCCTGAAATGCCTGCGCTTTGGTGGACGTCTTGGCGCACCGACGCGCGCGGAAACGCTGGCTTTCATGCAAGGATCGACATGATGCCGAACACGCTTGGGCCGGCTCGGTGGAAAGAGCACGTCAAGTGGCGCCCGTCGACTACCATGGCAATCGCTGCGCAACTGTTCGAGGGAGGATAAATGGCTGAGTTCAAAAAACGCGCACTGGTCACGGGGGCGGCCATGGGCATCGGCCGTGCTGTCGCCGAAAGACTGGCCGAGCAAGGCGTCGACCTGATCCTGTTCGACCGGGCGGGCGATCAGCTGGATGAGGTCGCGGCGCAGCTTTCGGCGCGCGGCGTGACCGTGCACGCCGTGCTTGGCTCGACCGCCGACACTGAAGCCTGTGGCCGCGCCGTCGAGCTTGCCCGGTCCGCGTTCGGCGGGCTCGACATGCTCTCCCACAATGCCGGCATCCAGCGTTACGGAACGGTGGAGACCACGGACGAGGCGCTTTGGGACGAGGTGATGAACGTCAACCTCAAGGCTGCCTACCTGCTCTCCCGCGCGGCGATGCCGCTGCTGCGGCAAAGCCGCGGCGCCATCGTCCATATGAGCTCGGTGCAGGGTCTGGCCAGCCAGGAAGGGGTTCTGGCCTACAGCACGGCCAAGCACGGCCTGATCGGCCTGGTCAAATCGATGGCCGTCGACTATGCGCCGCTCGGCGTGCGCGTCAATGCCGTCGCTCCGGGTGCGGTCGACACGCCGATGCTGCGGGATGCGGTCAAGCTCAACGATAAGCCCGACGAGATCCTGCGCATCCTCGACAATATGCATCCGCTCGGCCGTACCGCCCGGCCGCAAGAGATTGCCGCAGTCGTCGCCTTCCTGCTGTCCGACGATGCCTCCTTCGTCACCGGCGAGGTCGTACGCGTCGATGGCGGCCTGCTGGCGCGCATCGGCGGTTCTCCGCGCAAGGAATAACGTCGGCGCTGCTGCTTGCGCAGGCATTTCATGAACGGCTTGAAGCTGCAGAGCCTATAAGGGGTCGCCGATGGCAGGGCTTTTGGGGATGCGGACCATCACCGAGGGGCGGCTCGGCGAAACCGCCCCTGGCGCTTCAGTTGCGGCTAGGACGTTCGAGGTTTTGCTCGACCAGATCCTGACCTTCCGCCTGAAGCCGCACGAGCTGATTTCTGAAAAGGCGATGTCGGAAGCCCTCGGCGTGAGCCGCACGCCGGTCAGGGAGGCGCTCGCCCGGCTGGCCGGTCTTGGCTTGATCGACATTTATCCGCAGCGCGGCAGCATGGTGGCGCCGCTCCGGATTGCCGATCTCGAGAAATCGCAGTTCCTGCGCGAAGCGCTCGAAGTCGGCCTGATCAAGCGCGCGGTCGAGAGCCCGCGCCGTGCTGACCTGCTTGCCGTGCTAAAAGGCGAACTGGCCGTCCAGGAGACGTTCGCCTCCATCGCGGACGACAGGCGCTTCTTCAAGTCGGACGAGCTGTTCCACCAGCATATCGCCAGTCATGCCGGGTTTCCCGGAATCTGGGCCGACATCAGCGCGGCGAAGCTGCACATGGACCGCTTCCGCTTCCTGTCTTTTCCGCGCCTCGACAGCATGTCGGTGGTCCTCGGCCAGCATCGGCGGATTGTCGATGCGCTTGAGCAGGCCGACGCGTTTGCGGCGGAAGAGGCGATGCGAACGCATCTTCGCCGCATCTTCGAGGTGCTCGAAATCGTCCAGGAGCGCTATCCCTATTATTTCGCGGCAAACGGCAGTGTGAGCCTGCTTTCGGCCGGCTCAATCCAAGCCTGAGCCTTTCTTGCGCGCTTCCGAAGGCGTCTTGGTCTTGCTGCCGGATTTGTCGGAAGCTGGCTCGGCTTTGCGATCTTGACCCTCGCCGCCTTGCTCCTTGCGGAGCTGCTTTTCCACTACCGATCGCGATCCTTCCGCCGGGTCTTGTTCAGGATGAGTATCGGTTCCCGTCATGTCGGCTCCTATCCATTTTGATCAATTGCGTGCGGCGTGGGCTGACCTCCGCCGCCGGTTCTGTCGCGCCCGATCATCAGCCAGGCGGCGAACAGCACGACCAGTACGACCACGATCCAGGCGACGAAACGAGGCATCGGCCTCATGTCCCTCGCCGCCGCTTGCTGCCGCGTGCCTCCGGATCGGAGCCGGCCTCGACCGTTGGATCGGGCACGACCGGGCCGCGTTCGGCCTCGGAACCCTCAGCTTCGATCTCCTGCACGGCCTGATCCCAGTGCTCGCGCTCGCGTCCTTGCGGACGGCCTTCGCGCTCCCAGATCTCATGGGCTCGCTGCCTGATACGCTCTTCCCTGTCCATGGCCTTTGCCTCCTCATCCCCTAATCCGGCGATCGCTGGTTTGTTCCGCGGTGCCAGCGCCGTTCATCGCGGTTCAGTTGACCTGATCATCCAGCGCTCTAGATCAAACTTCGCGCCGAAGTCGCCTGGTGCGGGGAGAACAATCGTGTGGCAGCAACGCTACAAGCACGTATTGTAAATGCCGTTACAGCCATCGGTCTTCGACCAGACCGCCTGTGCTTGCTGCTGATAATATTTGTACTGACGGCATGCTCGCCTTCCGGCCAGGTCGAGCAGCAGTCGAAAACCGCGGCTTCCGCCACACAGACCGCATCGCTGGTCCTGGAGAGCTGGATCGCTGGGGAAGCCCCGTCGAGATACACGTCGCGCACTTTGCAATCGGTCGGCAAGGCGCTCGCCGATGCCGGTGCGCAAATCCAGTCCGCCAAGTCGCCTGAGCCCAGCGGGCAAGCCGGTCTGACGATGGTGGTTGGACGGCTTTCGGCAACGGTAATGCGCGCGGCGACGGCCGTGCAGAACGGCAACCGCTCGGAAGTGGAACAGGCGCAGCAGGATCTGCGGGCCGCCGCCGCCGACCTGAGCACGTCCTACGCGAAATATTTCGCGCCGAAATCATGAAGAAGCTGCTCGAAATATCGCTCGGCGTCGTCACCAGCGTTGGCGGCTTTCTTGAGGTCGGATCAATGGCGACCGCCGCTCAGGCCGGCGCGGCGTTCAGGTTTCAGCTGATATGGGCCGTCGTCCTGGGCACGATCTGCATCATCTTCCTGGTCGAAATGGCCGGACGCTTCGCCGCAGTTAGCCATCACACCATCGCCGACGGGATCCGGGAACGGTTTGGCTTCAACGCCTTTCTGTGGCCGTTGCTTGCGACCTTGCTGGTCAACTTCCTGGTCATGGCAGCCGAAATCGGCGGTGTTGCCATTGCGCTCGAGCTCGCCACCGGCATCGGCTTTCAGTGGTGGGCGCTGCCGGTCGCTTTTCTGGCATGGCTGTTCCTTTGGAAAGGCACGTTCGGATTCATCGAAAAAGGCGTCGCGATCCTCGGGCTGGTCACGCTGTGCTTCGTGGTTGGCGCCGTCATGCTGAAGCCCGATTGGGGGCAGGTCGCGGCCGGGGCCGTGCCAACACTGCCGAATCACGACGCGGCCAACTACTGGTTCATGGCGGTCAGCATTCTTGGTGCGTCGATCTCGCCCTATCTGTTCATGTTCTATTCGTCGGGAGCGATCGAGGACGAGTGGGACAAGAGCTATCTCGGAGCAAATCGGGCGATTGCCGGCCTGGGCATGAGTTTTGGCGGCACAATCGCTATGGGTGTGCTGATTGTGGCGGCGCTCGTTCTGGTAGCACACGGCATAGAGCGGGTCGACGACTACCACCAACTGCCGCTGATGCTGATCCAGATCTTCGGTTTCTGGGGGTTCGTCCTGTTCGTCGCTTCACTTGGCATTGCCTGTTTCGGTGCCGTGCTCGAAATCGGCCTGCAGCAAGCCTACCTTGTGGCGCAGGGTTTCGGCTGGACCTGGGGCGAGAACCTGAAACCGCGCGACGACCCGGGTTTCAGCACCGTCTATACAATCTTGTTGGTTCTCGCCGCCATTCCGATCGCACTGGGCCTCGATCCGCTGAAGCTCACCATCTTTTCCATGGCGCTGACGGCCGCCAGCCTGCCGCTGACCGTGGTGCCGTTCCTCTTCCTGCTGAATGACGAGCGTTATGTCGGCGAGCACCGCAATGGCATGATAGCGAATGCCGCGGTCATCTTCATCATCGCGCTCGGTTTCGTGCTCGCGATCGTGACCATTCCTTTGCAGATATTCGGAGGCACGTGATGAAGTTGCTGCGCGACATCCTGGACAAGCAAGTGGTCGACCGCGAGCAGGTCAAGATCGGCAAGGTCGACGGGCTGGTGGCCGAGCTCAGGCCAGGCGAGCCGCCTAAAATCGTTGCGGTCGAGCTCGGCTCGATCACGCTGGGGCGTCGGCTTGGCGAGCGACCCGGGCGCTGGATGGCGCGGGTTGCGGCAAGGCTCGGCGGCAAGCGCCATGCCGAGCCGCACCGCATCGCCTGGAACAAGGTGCGCGACATCGGCGTCGACATCGAGTTCGATATCGACGTCCGCGAAACGGCGATTTTCGACTGGCAGGACTGGCTGCGCGATCATGTCATTGGGCGTATTCCGGGAGCTGGATGATGGCCACCGTCAATCTTGAGCAATTGGCTGGCAGGAATGTGCTTTCGCAGCGCGGCAAAAGCATCGGCCGTATCGAGGAGATACGCGCCGAACCGGATGGCGACGACCTGGTAGTTGCCGAGTACCATGTCGGCATCTACGCGGCCTTCGAGCGTCTGTCCGCTTCGGCCATCGGCATTTCGGTCCTCGACGCCTTTCGATTGCGCAGTCGCGACAGCGTGTACCGCATTCCCTGGGACAAGCTCGACATCTCCGACCCGGCGCGGCCGCGGTTGTTATGCACGACAGAAGAACTTTCCGGTATGAAGGGGAGTATCGAGGGCGATAAACCGGAATGAACGATACTTTCCCGCCGTCGGAGAATGGGGTCCAGTGAAAGTCCTGGTTACCGGCGCCACCGGCCTGATCGGTGCCTCGGTCGTCGCACGCCTTCTTTCCGAAGGGCATGAGGTGATCGGATTGGTCCGCAACCCCGGCGCAAACCGGGCCGGCAATTATCAGTTGCTGGTGCTGGACATGGCGGTGGCGCTGCAGCCCGAAGACTGGCTACCGCATCTCAGGGGTGTCGACGCCGTCGTGAATTGTGCCGGCGTCCTGCAGGACAGCCCTCGCGAAAAGACGCGCGAAGTCCATCGCGATGCGGCGGCAGCACTCTTCCTCGCCTGTGCGCGGGCAGGGGTTGCCCGGGTAATCCACTTCTCGGCGATAGGCGTCGATCGGGCGCAGCCTTCGGCATTCTCGGCGACGAAACTGGCCGGCGACCAAGCGCTTATGGCGCTTGATCTGGATTGGGTGATCCTGCGCCCGTCCGTGGTGCTCGGCCGGCCGGTGTTTGGGGCCAGCGCATTGTTTAGGGGTCTCGCCTCGCTGCCGGTGCTGCCGTCCATGCCCGGCACCGGCCGGCTCCAGGTGGTACTACTCGACGATGTGGTCTCAACAGTCGTCTTCCTTCTCGATCCCGACAGTCCGTCTCGCGTCGTGTTGGAACTTGTCGGTCCCGAACAGCTGAGCATGGACGAGGTCGTCGGCAGCTATCGCCGATGGCTCGGCTGGGCTTCTGCAGCCAGGTTTGTCTTGCCGGCGGCTGTTGCAAGGCTTCTCTACCGCCTCGGCGACCTTGCCGCGATGTTCGGCTGGCGTCCACCGATGCGCACCAACGCGGCCAGAGAGATCGCCCGAGGAGCGGTTGGAGATCCCTCGGACTGGACCGCAGCGACCGGCATACGCCCGCAAACCCTGGCGGGCTTCCTCGCGCTCAATCCGGCAACGGTGCAGGAAAAATGGTTTGCCCGGCTGTATTTCATCAAGCCTGCGATCTTCCTCGTCCTGCCCTTCTTCTGGATCGTGACGGGTATTGTGTCGTTGACCACCGGCTATAACGGTGGCATCGAGCTGATGCAAAGCACGGGGGCTGGCATCTTGTCGGCGCCGACCGTGATAGCCGGTGCCCTTGCCGACATCGCCGTCGGCGCGCTCCTAGCCTGGCGGCCAGCGACGCGAAAAGGCCTCTATGGCGGCATCGCGCTCTCGCTCTTCTACCTGGTCGTCGGAAGCTTCCTGAGCCCCGATCTGTGGAACGACCCGCTTGGGCCGTTCCTCAAGGTGTTGCCGATCCTGGTGCTGCACTTTGTGGCCTTGGCAGTGCTGGAGGAGCGTTGATGCTCTATTTCCTGCTGAAATTGCTGCATGTCATCGGCGCATCCGTGCTGCTTGGTACCGGCGCCGGTATCGCTTTCTTCATGCTGCTCGCCCACAGGACCGGCAATGCCACGACGGTTGCGGCGGTGGCGCGTATCGTCGTCGTCGCCGACTTCCTTTTCACCGCGACGGCCGTGGTCGCGCAGCCTTTGACCGGAGCCGCGCTCGCCTGGCAGGCAGGCTACTCGCTGTCGGAGGGCTGGATCGTACTTTCGATCGCGCTCTATATCTTCACCGGAATGTTCTGGCTCCCGGTCGTCTGGATGCAAATGGAGTTGCGCAAGCTGGCATCGCAAGCCGCCGCTGATAGCGCGCCGTTGCCGCCGCGCTATCATCGGCTCTTCTGGCTGTGGTTCGCCTTCGGCTTCCCCGCCTTCGCTGCGGTACTCGGGATTTTCTGGCTGATGATCACTCGGCCTGCGATCGACTGGTGAAGACAGGCCGCGTGCAGCTGCCGGGATGAGCGATGACTTTCATTTCAGCGAATAGAGATAGGCCGCGATATCCCGCGCCTCCTGCTCGGAAATTCTGGTCGAAGGCATTGCCGTGTGCGGATTGATCTCTCTTGCGGCGCGTATCCAACGGACCATGTTTCGCGGGTTGTTGGACAATACGCCGCCGATATAGACCCGGGTGGCCAAGCTGGCGTCGAGGCGTGGACCGACCAGTCCCTGCGCGCCGGGCACGCCGGTGATCGTGTGGCATCCGGCACAGCCATTGGCCATGATGATTGGTATGGCGCGGGCGCCAACACCGCCGGTTGCATTGTCGGCCTTCTGCTCCACTCGACGGCTTTGCTCGAAGTACAACGCGATCCCGGCCAGGGCTGCAACAAGCACGACAATTGCCGCGGCGCCGAGGATGGGTCCGGACGGAGTGAAGCGCGATGTTGCGCGCACGCCGATGCTGCCAGGGGCATTGTCCGTCTTATGCGCGACCCTGACGAGCCGCTCCGGCCACAACGTCAGCGCCGCCCAAGCTGCGGCCAGCACGGCAATTGCCGTCCCGGCACCAATGACCAGCTTAGACAGCCTGGAGCGCATGCGACGCCTCCCATCTTCTCTGTCCACTTGAGCGAATCCACAGACCGGCCAGCAGCAACGCGGCTCCGCCATAAATCAGGCCGGCCGGAACCCACATCACCAAGCCGGCGAGCTGCTGGTCCTCGAGCGGGCTAAGGCTCCACAATTCCGCGCCGGCTGCGTTTACCGGGTACCACAGCCTTGGCGAGACCAGCAGCAGCACCCCGAGCAGGCCGGTGTGCAGCGAGGTGAAAAAGAGGTGCATGACTGCGCTGCCGTAGGCTTGTTCGCGGCCTGAACGCGGCAGCAGCACCCACCAGAACAGCAGCCCCGTACCAAAGAAGCTGGCATGTTGCGCATAATGCAGGACACCCTGTGCAAGCGCCGCCTCGAACAGCGCCGGAACGTGCCACGCCCAAATCGCGACGCCGTGCAGGAAGGTCGCGGCTAGAGGGCGGCTGACGGCGGCCCAAACGGTTCGAAGCACCTTCGCCTGCCCGGCTGCGCCAAATGCCAGCCGCAGCTTGGTCGGCAATGCCCACATCATCGCCGCCGCCGGACGGGAGGCGACCAGCAGGGGTGCCGCCACCGCCATCAACAGCTCGTGCTCGATCATGTGGGCGGTGAAAACGCGCTCACCCAATGCATGGAGCGGACTGACCAGTGCTGCCGCCAAAATGGCCCAGCCGGTCGCAAACAGCAGGGCTTGCCGCAACCGCAACGGGCGGCTGCGGGCACTCCGCCGCCACAGCCGAAAGGCGCCTGCCGCGTAAAGCAGTGCGACCATGGTTAGCGGCAGCGTGATCGGCAACGCCAGCGTCCAGCCGGCCTGCGGGGCGCCGGCACCGTAGCAGATCGAGGTCGAGAAGAGCGCGTCGAAGCTCATCGTAGGCAGCCGTCAACAATGAGCGAAGCCGCGCCTTGCATGACGATTACCAGCGCAAACAGCACCGCGCTGAGAATGCCGATCTTGGCGACGAAATGCTCGGTGCCGCGCGTACGATCCGGTTTAAAGGCGGCGCCACCTTGCTGTCGCGCCCGCCACGAAAGCCCGCCGCCGAGCAACGCCAGCACTGTCAGCACCAGCGCAATGACCGGTATGACGGGAATACCGTGGGCGCACTGCCACTCCACGAACGCATAATTCAGCTGCGTCGACACCGCCCAAGCCAAAGGCCCGGACAACAGCCCGCCCCATGATGTGCCCAAGCGAAGCGCACGCATCTCAGTCAAGCCTCGGCATCCAGTAGATCAACAGATAGATTGGGATCCAGGTCGCGACCACGAAATCCCAGTAGAAGACGTTGTCGCCAACGTCCCCGAAACGCCGGCCGCTATAGCCATGGCGCGTGAACATCAGGACCGTCAGCACCAGCGTGTCGCCGACGTCGGTAATCAGGTGCGTTGTGTGAAGGCCGAGCAGGACCCACAGCATCGAGCCGTACGCATTGGTATCCCAATAAATGTTGAGGGCCGGAAATTCGAACCACCGCACGACAAGCGGTGCGATACCGAGCAGCGACATGACGATCAGGCCGATGCGCACGGGCACCATGGCACAGGCTTCGGCGTAGCGGTTCAGTATGTGATTGGGCACCACGCTGGCGAGCAGCAACAGCGTGACGATGGTGCCCGGCCAATGGTTGGGCGGCGGCACGCCCAATGGCCATTTGGGCGACAGATAGGCGAGGTAAAGATAGGTGCCTGCGGCGAGCGCGAAGCCGGTGCCTTCCAGCGCCATGAAGGCGAGAGTGCCCCACCAGGTCGGGCTGCGCGGTCCGATCCCGAAGGTCGGGAGTTTGGAAAGATCGGCGGCAGGACGCTGTTTCATTCCTCATCCTCCGGATCGCCTTTCGGCCAGAACCAAGCGATCAAAGTGATGGCGATCGGTCCGGCTCCCCAGACCACCGCCCACGGGCTGAAGATCGAATAGAGAAAGGTGGCGCCGACGGTGAGCGCGGCGAACAATGGCCAGATCGACGGCGTCGCCGATTTCTCGCGCACATCTGGATGCGCCTCTGCCACGGTCGAAATGACAAGTTCGCGCGCGTCGACGCGAAGCCCGGTCGCGACAGGCAGCGTGTCACGTTCGGCCCAGAGCGGCTCGGCGTGGGTAACCACCGGGATCCGAGCGAAATTATAGCTCGGCGGTGGAGATCTCGTCGCCCATTCCAGCGTGCCGGCATTCCAGGGATTGTCCCCGGCCGGGGCGCCCCTCGAGGCGCTGTACACCAGGTTTATAGTGAACAGAACGAAGCTTAGGAACAGGATGACCGCGCCGGCTGTGATGAACAGGTTGATGTTGCCCCAGCCGAGTTCCACCGGATAGGTGTAGACCCGCCGCGGCATGCCCCACAGGCCGACAATGTGCATCGGAAAGAACGCCGCATTGAAGCCTAGGAAGGCAAGCCAGAAGTGCCAGCGTCCGAGACGTTCGCTCATCATCCGGCCGGTGATCTTGGGGAACCAGAAATAGGTCGCGCCGAGCAGCGGGAACACCGACCCGCCGATCAGCACGTAATGGAAATGCGCGACCACGAAATAGGTGTCGTGCACTTGCAGGTCCAATGGCACCGACGCCAGCATCACCCCAGTCAGGCCGCCCGCGACGAACGTGAAGAAGAAGCCGAACACGAACAGCAGCGGCGTTCTGATTATCGGGCGTCCGTCCCACAATGTCGCCAGCCAGCAGAAGATCTGCAGCCCGTTCGGGATGGCGATCAGCATGCTCGAGGCGGTGAAGAAGCTCGCGCCGAGCTTGGGCAGACCGGTTGCGAACATGTGGTGAACCCACAGGCCGAACGACAGAAAGCCGACCGCGATCAAGGCCAGTACCATGCCCAGATAGCCGAAAACCGGACGCCGGGCGAAAGCGGCGATGATCGAGGACACCATGCCGGTAGCCGGCAGGAATATGATGTAGACTTCGGGGTGGCCGAAGAACCAGAACAGGTGCTGGAACAGCAATACGTCGCCGCCCTCGGCGGGATTGAAGATATGGGTGCCGACCAGGCGGTCGAGGATCAGGAACGTCGACGTGATCATGACCGCCGGCATCGCGAACACGATGACGAAGGAGGTGACCAGCATCGCCCAGACATAGAGCGGAATCTTGTCCAGCGACATGCCCGGCGCACGCTGCTTCAGCACGGTGACGATGGTGGCAACCGCGACCGCCAACGATGACACTTCGGTATAGGTGATCATCTGCGCCCACACGTCGGAACGCTTGCCTGGCCCGAATTCAGGACCGGACAGCGGCACGTAGGAGAACCAGCCGACGTCGGGCGCCATGTCGAGTGCAAACGAGACCCAGGCGAAGAGGCCACCGGAGAGATAAATCCAGAAGCTGAATGCATTGAGGCGCGGAAAGGCGATGTTGCGGGTGCCGACCATCAGCGGCACGAGGTAGATGCCGGTCGCCTGGACGATCGGCACCGCAAACAGGAACATCATGGTCACGCCATGCATGGTGAACAGCTGGTTGTAGCGGTCGGGCCCGATCAGCCCGCGCTCCGGCCCCGACAGTTGGATGCGCATGGCAACGGCGCTGAGGCCACCGAGGCACAGGAAGGCGAAAGCGGTGATCAGGTAGCGCCGCGCGACAATCTTGTGGTCGACGCTCGAGAGCGCACCGATGATGCCCGGCGCCGTCTGCCATGTCCGCGCCAGCCAGCGGTCAAGGCTGGAGTCGTCGAGGCTGGTATCGCGAGGACCGTCGCGCTCGGGGGCCAGGTCTCCTTTGCCGGCCGCTGCTCGCTCGCCGGCGAGCCGACGCTCACGGGCCACGTCGGCGCTGCTCATTTCAGGCCCTCGAGATAGGCGACGATCGCATTCAGTTCGTCCCCGTCCAGTCGCACCACCGGCATGTGGGCGCCTGGCTTGATCCCCTGCGGATTGGCTATCCAGGCTGCGAGATTGCCGCGGCTCATTGTCAGCGTGCCGGCAGCGAGCGTTTGCCGGCTTGCGATATGGGTGAGGTTTGGGGCGACCGTGCCGCCGGCGATGGTGCCGCCGATCTTGTGGCACATCACGCATGGCCGTTTGAGGAACAGGTCGTGGCCGGTTTTGGCCTCGGCCGACACGGGGGCGGCTGCCGGCCGCAGCTGATCGTTCAGCCAGGCATCGAAGACGGGCCGAGGTTCGGCGATGATGAAGGTGCTCATATTGGCATGCTGCGCGCCGCAGAACTCGGCGCATTGCCCGCGATAGACGCCGGGCTTGTCCGCCTTCAGATCGAGAACGTTCTCGTGGCCTGGAATGACGTCCAACTTGCCCGAGAGGTTCGGCACCCAGAAGGAATGGATAACGTCGGTCGAGGTCACCACAAGCCGCACCGGCTCGCCCGCCGGGATGTGGATTTCATTGGCGGTCGTCAGGATGCGGTTCGGCTGGTCGTTTTCGTAGCGCACCTCCCACCACCATTGATGCCCGGTCACCCGGATCGTCAGCGCCGCATCCGAGCCGATGGCGGCGAGCGTCCCGTTAGCGAAGTAGCTCAGCAGCGTCAGGCCGACCAGGATCAGGGCGGTAGCGGCGAGTGCGGCGACGACAATTCGCATCTTGCTGCGCTCGGCCGCAGCGTCGAGGACAAGCGGGTCGCCGAGCGGCGCCGCGCGCCGGGCCAATGGCACGATCAGCACGGCCATCACCAGAAGCCAGACCACCGTGCACAGCGCGGTGAACAACCAGATCAGCCATGCGAGTTCGCCCGCGGCCGGGCCCTTTGGGTCGAGCGCGGATTGCCAGCCGCTGCATCCTGCAAGGAGCAGGATGCAGGCCGTGCACCCGCACACCGTCCAGACACCGCGGCTCACGGCGACTTCCCCAGCGTCGCGGCGTCCGGCAGGCGATTCTCGGATGGATGGGGCATCATGTCGTCGTCGCGGCCCGGCGCGGCGGAGGACGGTGCGTTGCCGCTCAGTGCCCGGACGAAGGCAGCAAGCTCCCAGATCTGGTCGTCCGGGATCTTGTCGCGGAAGCTCGGCATGCCGTTTGGCCGACCGTCCCCGATCGTGGCGTGGATGCTTTCGATCGAGCTGCCATAGAGCCACTTCTGGTCCATGAGCGCCGGGCCCATGCCGCCACCGCCGTTGGCATGGCAGCCGGAACAGTTGAACCAGTTGAACAGACGCTTGCCCTCGCTGAGGTGGAAGGCGTTGGCCTCGAACACTCCGGCCTTGTTGTTGGACGAGGTTGGCCGCTGGCCGCCCGGCTCGAGGGCCGTGACGGCTGCCGGTTGATCGCCCGAGCCGAGCGCCGACTGTGGACGCGTGTCGCGTTCCTCACGCTGGCAAGCGGCAAGAACGAGCATCGCCGACAGCACGCATGGAAGGCCGCGGTTCATCGCGCTGCCGCCCCGGCGACGTCGAGGCGAGGCACGTCATATGCCGCCAGGGTTGCATCGATCTCGGCGCGGTGTTTGGCGAGCGCTGCGTCTACCTCGCTGCGCAGCGCATCGTCGTCGTGGCGCACGCCCATCGAGATGTCGTAGATCATCGGCAGCAGCGGACCGTCCATGCGCGGCGCAACCGGCGTAATCCGCAACGGTACTTTTTGCCTGGCACCGAAGTAGCCGGCCAACGGCCCCCAGACGACGGCCATATCGATGTCGCCATTCGCGACCGCCTCAATGATGCGCGCTGGCGGGTTCGGCGCCGAATAGTCGCCATAGACGGGGAAACCGACGAGATGGCCGACGATGCCGCGACTGCCAAGCGCCAGGACGGGTGGCGAGTTGGCGCCGTCGTCGCCGATCAGCTGGACGCCGATGTGCAGATCGCGCAGGCGAGGATCGTTGAAGGACGCGATTTCCGGCGCATCCCTGCGTGTCACGAAGACATAGGAAGACCGGTAGTAGGGCGCGGTGGTGCGCAGCATCTCGAGATTGGCGGGCGTGCCGGGCACAAGATCGCACAGGCCGGCCTTCAGCGTGTTGCGGACGAAGCCACGGCGCTGTGCCCACCATGTGTAGGAAACCGTTGCGCCAAGCTCCGTCGCGACGAGTTCGGCGATCTTGTTTTCAAAGCCCTGCCTGGCGGCATTGGAGAACGGCATGTTGTTGGGATCGGCGCAGATCCTCAATTCGCGCGCATCGGCAACGGCGGCGACGAGCGAGAGCGCCAGTGCGCCGACCGCGGCGCCAAACCGCCGGGAAGATTTTCTCCGTGCGCGCGCAACTCGGCCGGTCGTCTCAAGGGAGCCGGAACACATACAGCGTACCTCCCGGCGTGGTTACATCCTTCAGATCCTTCATGACGTTGACGAAGCCGAGCGCGGCGGTGGCGTCGCGCGGATCGAGATCGCTGGATACGATCGCGCCGGCCCAGCCGCCGACGCCCGAAAGAATCGCGACATATTGGTGCCCGTCCGGGCCGCGATAGGTGATCGGCTGGCCGATGATGCCGGACGACGTCTTGAACTGCCACAGCAGTTCGCCGGTCCTGGCGCTGACCGCCTTGAACCAGCCTTCCATAGTGCCATAGAACACGACGTTGCCGGCGGTGGCGACGGCGCCGCTCCACACCGGAAAGTTCTCCTTCAGGCTCCACGCCGGCTTGGCGGCGGCGACATCCCAGGCGGTAAAAGCACCGCGATTGCCGCCTGGTCCGGGGATCATGCGCACGTTCATGCCGACATAGGGCGTGCCGGCGATGTAATTTACCTCGACGCCCTCTTCGTCCATGCAGAGATTGTTGTGCGGGATGTAGAGCAGGCCGGTCTTGGGCGAGAACGCCGAAGGCTGCCAGTCCTTGAGGCCGGACGCGGTCGGGCAGATGTCGCGCACGACCTTGCCGGTGCCGGTCTTCTTGTCCGGATTTACAATCAGCCGGCCGGTCTTGAGGTCGACGCCCGTGCTGGAATTGACTGGCCCGAACGGGACTGCCGACAGGACCTCGCCTGTGGTGCGATCCAACAGATAGACGTAGCCGTTGCGTTCCGGTCGGACCAGCACCTTGCGGGGCTTGCCCTGCCAGGTCATGTCGAGCAGCACCTGTTCGTTGATGCCGTCATAGTCGTGCAAATCGTGCGGGGTCCATTGATAGAACCATTTGGCTGCGCCGGTGTCGGGATCGCGGGCAAAGATACCGGCGGTCCATTTGTTGTCGCCGGGCCGCAGATCCGGATTCCACGGACCGGGATTTCCGGTGCCATGGAAGATCAGGTTTAGGTCCGGGTCATAGGAGATCCAGCCCCACACATTGCCGCCGCCGATCTTCCAGGCGTCGGGCGGCCACGACGTCACGCCGAGATCCTTGCCCTTGTCCATGTCGTAATGCGGCTTGAAATCGGGGCCGATCAGCACCTCGGCGTCAGGGCCGGTATTGTAGGCCGTCCAGACGACATGCCCGTCGCCGGCGTCGAGCGCCTTGATCCAGCCGCGTACGCCCATTTCGCCGCCGGAATTGCCGACCAGCACTTTGCCCTTCACCACCAGCGGCGCCATGGTGATGGTCTCGCCGATATTGATGTTGCCGATATGGGTGTTCCAGACCGGTTTGCCGGTGGCCGCATCGACGGCGATGGCATGGCCATCGAGCGTGTTGAAATAGATGCGCCCTTCGAAGAAGGCTGCACCGCGGTTGACCACGTCGCAACAGGCAACTCCCTGCGCGGCGGGCTCGGGGTTGGGCTCGAATTTCCACTTCATCGGCGCGCCGGGCTTGGTAAGGTCAAGCGCATAGAGGATGTTGGGGAAGGGCGTCACGATGTACATCGTGTTGCCGACGACCAGGGGCGCAGCCTCCTGACCCTTGTTGACGCCGGTCGAGAAGGTGAAGGCCACTTGCAGGTTTTTGACGTTGTCTTCGGTGATCTCCGCAAGTTCGCTGTAGCGGGTCGAGGCGTAGTTCTTTGCCGGCATCGCCCATTGGCCGTCGTCGGGCGGAGCAGCTGCGGCAGGCGGATTTATCGCAAAGCTTGACGTTGACTGAGCAACCGCCGCGGTAGTCAGCGCGAAGCCTGCCAGCAGCGTCCATCCCAGCATCGCAGCCAATGGCCTCTTTCCCCTTTTGCCAGGCACCCTATTTTTCGCCGCCACCAGTCGCGCTTGCCTCATTGGCTGTCGAGTTTGCCGACATTGGCGCAGAGCTCCATTAGCTGCAGCTGCGCCGTGTTTGTTGAACACTCTCCAACGCGTGAGCGGCGCAGAAGTGCCAAATGCAACGAAATAAATGTCGGATTCGGTTGGCCAAAGTCGGCGGCCGGGCGCTCGGGACAGCCGATCCGAATGTTAGCACTCAAGTCGGAAGTAAATCTATTCCCGGTGGTCCGGGTTCGGCTGGAACGGAGCGGCGCTTTTCGCAGTTGTGTCGAATGCTGTCTGCAGTCGAGCAACTGGCTCAATCGGTAAAAGAGCGGCGAGCGATCTTGTTCGTTGGAGCCGGGGTGTCGATGAGCGTCGGCTTGCCGTCCTGGCAAAAGCTCATCGAACACATGCAAAAAGAACTCGGTCTGGACGAGGATACGATCGGTGCGCCGGAGGCCAGCTATCAGGCGCTTGCCGAATACTACCGGCTGAAGCAGGGGAGCCTCGGCCCCTTGCGCAGCTGGATGGATCGTGAATGGAGCGTCTCGCGGGAGAAAGTGCAGGGCTCGGCGATCCACAAGCTCATCGTGTCGCTCGATTTTCCGATCATCTACACGACAAACTACGACCGAAATCTCGAAGTTGCCTTCGAGATCCATAGCCGGCCCTTTGTGAAAGTGGCCAATGCGAAGGATTTGCCCAAGGCCACTGGCGAGGTGACGCAGATCATCAAATTCCACGGCGATTTCGACGACGATAAATCTTTGGTCCTGGCGGAGACCGACTATTTCGACCGGCTGTCGTTCGATTCGCCGCTCGACGTGAAATTTCGGGCCGACGCGCTCGGGCGCACCATCCTGTTCATCGGCTACAGCATGTCCGACATGAACATCCGTCTGCTGCTGCACCGGCTTTGGCAGACCTGGCGCCGCTCCGGCTATGACAAGAATCGCCCGAAATCCTTCATCTTCATGTCGCAGCCGAGCATCGTCCAGGAGGCTGTCCTCGGCCACTGGGGCATCGATATGCTGACCGAAGAGGCAGACGATCCTGAGGACGCGCTGCTCGCGTTCCTTAACGAACTCGAGGACAGGGTGGGCCGGCCAGACGGCGCGTGAGAAAACTTGCCGAAACGGATTGGCCAGGCGCTGGGAACCGGCTGATCCGGGACCGAGTCTGAATGGGCGCACGCAAACACCAGCGAAAAATGCATGCCAAACA
Organism: Mesorhizobium sp. M0019; assembly: GCF_040323975.1. Classification (NCBI taxonomy): domain Bacteria; kingdom Pseudomonadati; phylum Pseudomonadota; class Alphaproteobacteria; order Hyphomicrobiales; family Phyllobacteriaceae; genus Mesorhizobium; species Mesorhizobium sp. M0019. The sequence continues at coordinate 59,447 of NZ_JAMYVK010000044.1, forward strand.
CGACCTGTCGGCCGAGTTGCCTATGAGATCGATTGTTTTGCCCGCAGGTGCGGTCTGACCAGGGACGAAGCACTCAAGATGATGCAAAATGCCGGCAGGTCCAACGATGGCACCAAGGCATCTGGCGAATCCGGGCCGAAGTAGCCGCATGGATTCTACATAGCGGGCGGCCGGGACGGTCATCCGGCACAGCTGCTTCGTCGTCGGTCTCGGTATCCGCATTGCAGTCGGTGGTGGCGCGCACCGCTGAGGATCAAGCGATGCACCGGCCACCACCGATGGAACATCCGCCGACAATTTTCGTTGACATGCTCCACAAGGCGAGAGGTCGAACATGTCGAAGTTCCAAGCCGCTACTCCGGAGCGTTTGCAGCAGCTCAGGCTCGAGGCGACAGCGCACTTTGCGCCGCTCATACTGCGCGAGGCGCTGGTGCGTCTCTGCCGAGCGTGTGGAAGCGAGAGCCTCGAACGGTTCGAGAAGACCATGGTTGACCAAATCGAGGCATCGCGTGACGAAAAGGCCGATTTCGACACAATGAAGGAATTTGCCATCGAACAGCTCTATGGCTGGATTCGAGAAGTCAGGTCTTCACCGGACATGACACAGCCGCTGGAGAATGTAGACACCCGAAGGACCGCTGGCCGCTCGGAAGAGCCGCAGACGCTGGAAGACCAGCTGCAGGCGGGTCTGGAGGATTCTTTCCCCGCAAGCGACCCGCCGGCTGTTGTTTCCACCGCGATCCCCGGCGGATCGAAGAAGCTGGTCGGAACCGACGAGGTCCTCAGACAGCAGCAGGAGAAAAAGGCCGAGGAAGCCAGCCATTCGCGATAAACGGCTCTGCGGGGAAGCAGCCTGCCGGTTCACCCGCCGTCCGGCATGAAGGCTGTCCGGGCATGTGTGTCATGCGGCTCGCCTTCGACAAGAATCTTCGCTTCCAAAGCCGCGTCGATAAATGCTTCGCGGGCTTCCGCTGCCGTAATCTGGCCGATCTGGGCGCCATCCAATGCATCTCCCGCCATCAGCGACAACGGGGCATTGCGGGCAGGCCATTTCTCGCTTTTGAGGCAGTAAGAAGCCTCGAAAACGGAGCTGACCATTCGCGATCGTCCCGGTTTGCCGAAGTAGATGCAAACCGGAGCATCGAACTTTATCTCCAGCATGGCGGTCCTCCCGATTTAACCACCCTTGATATAAATTAGCCTCAGCGGGTCACATGGCCTGCTGGGCATTTTAGCCGACGTCGCGAACCGCAGTGGGATTGGTGCCTGCTGGTATTTCGGCGGCGACATCGTGCGCCAGAATGCCCGCCTTGCGGGCGAATGCTTCGAACGCCGCGCGCACGGTCTCGGCATCGACCTCGTCAGCCAGCCCGGCGCGACAGGCGTCGAACGCCGCCTTGTGCGCCGGGCCGCGACTCGGCCATTCGTTCAAGACGTCATAGGCCTGCCAGATATTTTCGACATGGCGAGGGAAACCAAGGCCGACGAGAATTGGAACGGGGCGGCCAAACGATTTTTTTGTCATCTGTGTCTCCGCGAAAGAGCCTGTCGCATCAACGCTGGGCGGACGCGAGGCCCATGCTCTTTAACGCGGGATTGCTGCACGGGTTGCAGCGGGTCGTCTAATCGCTCGAGCGTCAAGGGGGTGAGTGCAAGGCTGTCGTCCTTTCTGTCGATTCTCGTTCGTCCGCATGCCG
>NZ_JAMYVK010000045.1:0-60318 GCF_040323975.1 Mesorhizobium sp. M0019
CGGCATGCGGACGAACGAGAATCGACAGAAAGGACGACAGCCTTGCACTCACCCCCTTGACGCTCGAGCGATTAGACGACCCGCTTCGCGGGAGGGTCGCCTAGCGTTCCTGGGCGCCGCTGCGCAAGAAGAACTGTGTCGTCTGTGCCAAGCCGCCCTTCGCCGGGCCCAAGGCCGTGCTGGCCTATCTGTCGCGTTACACCCATGGCGTCGCAATCTCCAGCGCTGGATGAGGCCGGCGTGACCTTCCGCCCCAAGGACTACCGCCGCAACGGGAAAGAACGGTACCGGACCATGACGCTCGATCCCGGCGAGTTCATCCGCCGCGGCGCGTTCGGACGTGTCGAAGGATTGAACCGGAAGAGTCCGGCTGCGTTGTTGGCACTGGAACGACAATCGTTGGAGGAAGAAGTGGCAAACACTGGAACAACACGTGGACGCAATCAGGACCGTGCCAGGGTCGCTGGTGGGCAGCAGCATGAAGTGAAATATGAGGCGGGCAAGACCGGCGCCAGCAAAGGTGACGTTAAGTCGGCGGTGAAGTCGGTCGGCAACAGTCGCAAGGAGGTCGAAGACAAGCTGGGCAAAAAGTGAGCCTCGGCCGCACAGGATGCCGGCTAAGTTGACGATAGTAAGAGCTGAGGGTTCAGCGCAGGGGGAAACACCACTCCGCGCTGCGCGCCGACTGCAGCAAATATCTCACGAGGGGGCATGCACATGACTCGCATCGCTACCTTCAATGTGAACGGCGTCAACGGCCGACTGCCTGTGCTCCTGAAGTGTTTAGGCGAAGGCGACTACGACATCGTTTGCCTGCAGGAATTGAAGACGTCGGACGACAAGTTTCCTATCGATGCGATCAGAGAGGCGGGTTACGGCGCGATCTGGCACGGCCAGAAATCCTACAACGGTGTGGCGATCCTGGCCCGAGGAATGGAACCTGTGGAACGCCGACGCGGCCTGCCTGGCGATCCTGACGACACTCACAGCCGCTATATCGAGGCCGAGGTGGATGGGGTCGTTGTGGGCTGTCTCTACCTGCCCAATGGCAATCCAGCGCCTGGCCCAAAGTTCGACTACAAGCTGCGCTGGTTCGATCGTCTCATCAACTACGGCCAGCACTTGCTCGAAGTTGGGGCACCCAGTGTTCTCTGCGGCGACTATAACGTCGTTCCAACCCAAATCGACGCCGTGGTGCCCAGGCGATGGCTGGGCGATGCGGTCTATTTCCCGGAATGCCGGCAGGCCTATGCTAAAATGCTCGAAGGTGGCTGGATCGATGCCGTCCGGCGCATCCATCCGGAGAAGGGCATCTACACCTATTGGAATTTCTCCTACTGGGGCGGCTACGATCGGAGTTCGGGCCTGCGAATGGACCATCTCCTTGTGAGCCCCTCCCTTTCCGACCGGCTGCGCAGTGCCGGCGTGGATGTCGACATGCGCGGCTGGGAGAAGCCAAGCGACCATGCGCCGGCCTGGATCAAGCTCTATTGAACCGCGAGGAACACAGATGATTAAACCGGATTCTCTCGAATGACAGGCTTGGCGCGCCGTTCCAGACCGGGAAGCTGTTGTCCAGCCGGGCGATGTCGCCTGCACGAGCGAACTCGAAGCGGCGTTTGACGAGTATATTGTGCCGGGTCGCGTCGGGCGCGCAGCTAGGCTGCCTTCTTACGGTCCGCCACCTGAACGCCCAGCCGGAACGCCTGACCATCTGCAAACGAGCGCGCGTAGCTCTCGGATGTAAAAGGGACGGTGGTCGTGGTGCCATTGACCGTCACGCGAACCGACCAGTCTTTGTCTCTGACGATTTCAACGGCATGTCGCTCATGCGGAGTCATGCATTCCTCCCAGAATCTTACGTTGAGGAGGGAGGATAGCGTCGCAACACTCGTTTGCATGCAAATAATCCGACACCGCGATGTCTGTCAAACGAATCCAGGAATTGACCCCTTTGGCGAACTGAAGAACTGACCCCCTTCATTGGTTTGGTGTTTCGTTTGTTTCGGGCACCGAGCCGACATTCTGCAGAAGGCCGGACCGTCGCTTTTCGCGCAGCCTGTAGCTGTCCCCCCTGATGGTGATCACCGTTGAATGGTGAAGCAGGCGATCCAAGATTGCCGTGGCCACCACGGGATCTCCAAAAACGCTCCCCCATTCACCCACCGAACGGTTGGAGGTAATCAGGATCGATCCCTTCTCGTAGCGCCGGGACACCAGTTGGAAGAAGAGGTGGGCGGCATTGGCCTCGAAGGGAAGATATCCGAGCTCGTCGATGATCAGCAATTTCGGCCGTGACAGGATCGTCAACTGCTTGTCGAGCGAGCCGTCGCTGTGGGCCTTGGCCAACATCGCCACCAACGTGGCTGCCGTGACGAACTGCACGTTGTAATTCTGGCGGATTGCCTCGCGGCCAAGGCTCACTGCAAGATGGGTCTTGCCCGTGCCCGGAGGGCCAAGGAACAGGACTGTGTCGCCGTGGGCGATCCAGCGGCAGGTCGCAAGCTCCCTGATCTGTCCCTGATCCAGCGATGGCTGCCGACCCAATTGCCGCTAGTTAGCGCCAGGCGGCCGCTGGTCACCCCCCGATTGGCTGCCAGGCCGTTCCTATCAAACCGCTACGCTCGATTGATCGGCTACTCGCGACAATTCCGAGCCCGATGAGCCGAGTTAGCCTTTGGGCGCTGGCAGCTCAAGGAACAAGCCGCTTTGCCAATCATTGGGTTCCAAAGGGCCGGACATAAACAGGTTTTCAACATGGGAGAAGACAAGTTTGCTCCGTTTGCTCGCGAGCGACTGAAGGAGGGCAGGTCCAAGTTTTAGCCGATGAACCGGCATTGCGCAGGCACAGGCGCGCGAGCTGATCGAAATGATCGCACCGACTATGCATCATTGCTGCGCGAGGCGTGAATACTGAAGAGCAGCGCGAGCCGGAGGTGAGCGGGCGACATAGAAATTACGAAGGAGCGAGCACCTACGTATCAGTCTCAAGATCGAGAGCACATACACAACCAGAGCAACGGAACCACGGCTGGTCGGCTGTCGAGGGCGGTGTCAGCTTCTTCCTGTTCCTCGCCCAGATTGTAATCCCACCTGGCTTTCGTGACCGCTATCGTCCGACCCATTTTGCCGTCGGTCTCTCTCTCGAAATCCTTGTCGCCCTATCTGCTCGGATCACCGGATCCCCGAGCAGGCGGCTCGGAAGCCAACTAGGACGATTGTGTCGCCATCGTTCTTGTCCATGGCGCCAACAGTGTTTTCCGCTGCACTTATCTTCCAAGTTTCTAATGCAAGATTTTGAATGAGCGTGTCGCTCACAATCGGTGACGGAATGTAGAAAGCCCGCGCCTCCGGAGAGACGACGCGAGCTGCGAGCTGACCCTGCGGAGGCACGGATGCTGAAGTGTAGCCAGAACGAGCCGAGAAGCCGCAATGGTCCGGCTAAAAACCGAATCGAATATCGGCCCAGCAGCATAACCATGGAACCTTTCAATCCCGCATGCCTTGTCCCTTCCTTATAGAAGGAGATGCGAAATGAGCCTTGATATAGGAAAGGTCGCCATAGCGTTGCTTGGCCTGCTTGCCTACAAGAATAGGGACAAGATCGGCGAGTTGATCGCTGGTAGGAAATCGACAGATCCCAACGCTAGCGCTGGCTCCCCTGGCGGCCTCGGCGACATCCTGGACCGTCTCAGAAATGCGGGTGCGGGCGATCAGGTTGATTCGTGGGTAAGTAAAGGATCAAACCGGCCCGTTCAGCGCGATCAGGTTGAGAAAGCAATCGACCCGCAAACATTGAGCGATCTGGCTGAGCAAACCGGATTGTCCCATGAGGAACTTCTCGACCGGCTTACAAGAGAATTGCCCGACGCGGTGGACAAGCTTACGCCCGACGGCCAGATGCCCGCGGGTAACGGTCCAGATCTCTTGGACGAGGTACCGGGAGCTGGCCGTACTTAGCGCCATCTGCGACAAAGCAGGCTGAAACTAGGAGACGCCGGCTTCGGGGCCACCGACCTGGCAGCAATCGTGTGAGGGGGAAGTTGCTGGCCTTCACCGCGGGTTCCAAGGCCTATGGCAAAAAGTCCCGCCGTACATGCCAGGACGGCGGGACCGATCGGAGCGCCTTTGCACCGGGCATGGGGATGCATGGGGGATGCGGGGGCGGGCTTGCCCGGTGCGCGCGTACCGTCCAGGAGCCTTAGGCTCTCACCGGCAGTGCGTCCACCAACCGTCGGTTGGAGCGACAACGAAGAAGATGTCGAATAGCCGTTCGTCATCATCCAGCGGGGGCGCGCAAGATCGGCCCGACTTGGCGCGTCGGCGGGCGCAGTGGACCGGGCCGCCGCCCCATGCTCACAGACGGGCCGATCAATGGCTTCCGGCTCTATGTCGAGAAGGTGCTCTTGCCGACCCTCAGCCGGGCGACGTCGTCGTCATCGACAAGGCCGTCCGGCACGCCGTCAGCAACGCCGGCGCCAAGCTCTTCTTCCTGCCGAAATACTCGCCAGACCTGATCCGATCGAGATGCTCCTCGCCAAACCAAACACGTGCTGAGAACGGCCGCCAGACGCAACACCGACGCCATCTGCGAGCATCGGGAAAATCCACGACACTCTCACATCAAAGAATGCGCCAACTCCTTCACCGAGGCCGAGTATGCCGCAACCTAATCATCACGCTCTAAGCACGGCATGGGTTATGGCCGAGTCCGTCACGCGAACTCAATCCTCCCTGAATGCCCGTTGGATTTGATCTGCCAGAGGTTTTACGAGGTAAGACAGCATTGTGCGGCTGCCGGTCGAGAAGAACACCTCGACAGGCATACCGGGCGACAAGGTCAGGCCCTTCAGCCTTGTAAGCTTTGTGCGCGGCAGGCTGACACGCACAGTATAGAAGCTCGCGCCGTTTCGCTCATCGATGCTGAGATCGGGGGAGATCTCACTGACGACACCATTCAGCTCTGGCGTGATCCGCTGGTTGAAGGCCGAAAATCGCAAGGTTGCGCTCTGCCTTGGCATCAGCTGATCAATGTCCTGCGGAGCCACACGTGCCTCGACGGTCAGGTCGTCTGTGACAGGGACAATCTGCATGATGAGCTCTCCCGCAGATATGACGCCACCGACCGTGTGCACGCCGAGCTGGTGGACGACGCCAGTCTGCGGGCTGCGTATATCGATCCGCTTGAGCTGATCCTCGGCCGAGACCTTTTGCTCGACCAACTCGGCGAGCTTTGCCTGGACGTCACGGAGCTCGGTTGCCACCTCGCTGCGCAAATCCTGGTCGATCTGAATGATCTGCAAACGGATTTCGGATGTATGACCCTTCGATTGCGCTATGGACGCAGTCAGCTTCCCATGTTCGCCGTTAAGCCGGACTGCGTCACGCTCAAGCGTCGTCATGCGATCGATTGAAACCAGCTTGCGTTCCCAGAGCTTGCGCATGCCCTCGAGCTCAAGCCCGATCAACTTGATTTCCTGGCTTTTAGCAGCCCTTTGCTCGGTCAGGCCGGAAACTTCTTCGCTGAGCTGAGCAATGCGCTCTCTCAACTGAGCCTTCTGGCCAGCGCGTGCCTGGCGACGAAATTCGAACAAGGACTGCTCGCCGGCCATCGCACGCCGGATCTCAGGATCGTCCTGCCGCGACGTCAGCGAAGATGGGAAGGCGATGGTGTCAGTGCCATCGCGCTCGGCTTCGAGGCGGGCCAGACGGGCCTCGAATTCGTCCAAGCTCTTGGTGACCATGGCTAAATCGGCCCGGGTCACGGTTTCATCGAGACGGATCAAAACCTGGCCCGCCTTCACGGCGTCGCCTTCTCGCACGAGGATCTGACCGACCACGCCACCCGTTGGATGCTGCACCTTTTTAACGCTGGAATCGACGACCAGCCTTCCCGAAGCAATGACGGCTCCAGAAAGCTCCGTGACCGCGGCCAGGCTTCCCGCCCCACCAACCAGGAGCATGCAGACCGCGAGGCCGCCGAACAGATAGCGTCGAATGGTCCGGTCGATCGCCGATGCCGCGTGTTGCGTCATCAGTGTGTCGCCTCCTCAGGGCCGGAGACGACCTTCAGGGGAACGCCGCCCGAACGGGTTACCTTGCTCAAGACCTCGTTCTTGGGGCCAAACGCCTGGACACGGCCGTTAGACATGACGAGTACCTGATCCAGGCTTGCAAGCGCGCTCGGCCGATGGGCGACGACGACAGCAATGCCGCCTCGCGCCCGCACGCCCTCAATTGCCGCCGCCAGCGCGGCCTCCCCTTCGGAATCGAGGTTGGAATTGGGCTCGTCCAAGATAACGAGGAACGGATCGCCATAGAGTGCCCGTGCGAGCGCAACCCGCTGTCGCTGGCCCGCCGAAAGCGCCGACCCGGCCTCGCCGATCCGCGTTTCGTAGCCTTCCGGCAGATGGACGACAAGGTCATGAACGCCGGCCGCGCGCGCAGCCGCCAGTATCTTGTCCGAAGAGGCTTGAGGTTCGAAGCGTGCGATGTTCTCGGCAATGGTGCCATCGAACAGTTGCACATCCTGCGGCAGATAGCCGACATGGTTGCCCAGTTCTTGTGGCAACCACTGGTCGAGCGTTGCTCCGTCCAGCCTGACGGTCCCGCGGGCTGGAAGCCATATCCCGGCTATTGCTCGGACAAGCGATGATTTTCCGGACGCACTCGGTCCGACAATGCCAAGGCCCGCACCCCTTTCTAGCGCGAACCCGACATCCTGCACAACCACACGACGCTCGCCGGGTGGCGTGACACAGATGCTTTCTACCGCAAGAGCAGATACAGGTGCCGACAGCGAGACACTCGTGGCAATTTCAGGAAGCAGGGCCAAAAGCTGGCTCAGCCGGGTCCATGCCTGGCGAGCACTGACGAAACCCTTCCAGTGGGCGATAGCCAGTTCGACCGGTGCGAGCGCCCGGCTCATCATAATCGAACTGGCGATCATAATACCGGCTGTCGCTTCTTGATGAATGACCAGATAGGCGCCGATCGCCAGTATACCCGACTGCAGCATCATGCGCAGGATCTTCGAGATCGTGCCGAGCGTCCCAGCCAGGTCGCTGGCTCTTGCGTTCGTGTTGAGAAAGTCGGCGTTGACGCTTGACCAGCGCTCGGCGATGCGCGCGCCAAAGCCCATCGCCTGCAGAGCCTCTGCATTGCGACGCGTCGCCTCAGCAAGGCTATTGCGCGCTGCCGCCTGGCTGTTTGCCCTCTTCGCAGGCTCCCTGGTGCGAACTTCGGCAAGCAGAGTCAGGCTCGAGAGAAGGATGGCGCCTGCCAGCGCCGTCATGCCGATCCAGATATGGAACAGGAAGCATATTGCCAGATACAGCGGCATCCAGGGCAGGTCGAAAAGCGCAGTCGGGCCAGTGCTCGACAGAAACGAACGCACCTGGTCAAGATCCCGCAACGACTGAAGGCCGTCGCCTGGGAGCTTGGTGCGCAACGGCAAACGCATAAGGGCGGTATAGACTTGCCCGCTCAATCGCCCATCCAAAGCCATCCCGATGCGCACAAGCAACCGCGACCGGATAAGCTCAAGAACGCCTTGGAAAATGAACAGCATGCCGGCAAATACGGCAAGCCCGACAAGCGTCGGCACACTGCGGCCGGGTACGACCCGATCATAGACCTGCAGCATGAAGAACGAGCCGGTCAGCGCCAGAACATTGACGACGCCGCTCATCAGGGCAATTCCAGCGAAGGCGCGGCGGAAAGAAGCCAAAACCGCAGCGAGGGTTGTTCGTGGCGGCTCGGACGAATGGGAATGCGACATCGCCTTCACATCGGTTCCAGTTCAGTCCCGGGCGCAAGGATCGTGCCCGCAATCAGGCTTGGTTACGACATCTCCATACCGCAGCCAGCGTCAGGTTTTGCGCCTAGATATGCCAATCGTTCAGCGCGTACGCGTGGATGTAGTCGATCTGCATTTCCGCAGGTGTAGCAAGCCCGTCGGCGGGCGCTCCCGCGAGGCCACCAACCGCCAGATCGACCAGCATATACATGGGGTCGTGCATATCGGAAGGCGTTGCGGCACGAGCAACTTCGACGTCATCGAAATACCAGACGAGTTCGTCTTCTGTCCACAGCACTCCGTAATTGTGGAACCCTTCGGTATCTGCGGCATAGGCCGTCGAGGACACTGTCGTATGAGTTCCCGTCTCGTTGGAGTGGCTTGTCAGAATGAGCTTGTTTGGATCCTGACCGAGCATTTCCACGACGTCCAGTTCCGGTGGCCAGGAGCCGTCAGCCGGGAGAAGCCAGAAGGCCGGCCATACACCTTGCTTTGCGGGCATGTCAGCCCGAATTTCGAAATAGCCGTAGGTCTGTGCGAACGACTCATAGGTCGTCAGCAAACCAGACGTGTATTTGTAATCGTTTATGTAGGGCTGGATTGCCGCGGGAGCCCGGGCGGCGGTAATCGTGAGAACACCGTCCTCAACGCTGAACGGGCTGACGGAACGCGTCGGGGCGTAGTTGGTGTCGATATACCATTGAAGCTCCTTGTTGCTCGTGAGCGAGCTGCCGTTCGCGGCACCCCACCAGAAGTTCGAGTCCCAGGTGCCGCTCGAGCCATTCCACAGGTCGAGCGTGTTGAACTCGTCCGAGAAGGTGAGTTCCAGATGCGACCTGTCCAGGGCCAGATCGAACTGGCCTGGGGTGAACTGGTCGATGGTCTTATTGGCGAAAACGAGAAACTCGTCATCGGACAGGTTAAGTCTGACGTTCGCCCCCGACTGGACCATGTTGGCGTGCACATCCTCGAAGGAGGTGAAGCCGAAGCTCCCGACGCGCGCGGTATCATCGGCGCCAAAGTCGAGGATCAGGTCACTGCCGTTGCCGGGGGTCACGACGAAAATGTCCGCACCGGATCCGCCCTTGAGAACGTCATCGCCCTGCAAACCGTCGAGCGTCTGTTGGCCGGAGCCGCCGGTAATGATGTTGTTTAGCTCGTTTCCGAAAGCATAGTGTTTGTCGCCGGTGACCGTCAGGTTCTCGAAATTCGCTGGGAGCTTGTAACTCATCCAGGTCGAGATGGTGTCGACACCCTCGTTGGGCAGCTCGACCGCCTTGTTTTTGGAGGAATACAGATAATAGATGTCATCGCCCTTGCCGCCGTACATCGTCACGGTGACGCTACCGTCGGCGTACATTGAGTCGTTGTAGATGCTGCCATAAAGTGTCGGGCCGGAATTCGTCGCCGAATACCACTTTACGGAGGATCCGCTGTAGGGGAGTGGAACACCTTTGCCGTTCAGTACGTAGGCCATTCTGGTCCTTTCTCCTCTTTCTCGCCTCGATATCGGGCCTAACACCTATTGAGAGCAAAAGGAGCCAGTACCATTTAGCTTTCGAGTTTGGAGAGTTACCAAAAGCTTAATACGCAGCGCAGCCACTTGCCCGGGGCCGCCTCACCCCTTCAGGGCACAAGGCGTGGCACCCCGGCGCTTGCCGCTCTCTTCGGCCGGTCGCAATATTAGACGTATGGCCGTTGCACACGACGCAAGGCCTGTTGTCAGGTGCATGACGCGGTGCGAAATGCAGCCTTGGCGATGGCGGGGGCGCTGCATTGTTGATATTGTACGCACGGAACAGGCGCGCAAATGACATCTGATTCAGAGAAGGCCGCGGCGGTCGAGCAGTTGCTCGATACACCTGAGCTTGCAACCGCACTGGAAAGCGAACAGTTCAAAAAATTCCTTGACCAGGTGCCGATCGCCATAGCCGTTTCGGACCTTGCCGCTGAGGAGCGTGTGGTCTACGCCAATCCCGAATTCGAGAAGCTCTCAGGCCTGGTGGCCGCCAGGCTCACACGAGAAAACTGGGCAGCCCTTTTGGGCAAAGGCCTCCACGAGCAGAAGGACCGGCCGCTTGCCGAGGCCGTGGTCGAGGAAACCGATTTAGTCGGCACCTACAGGCTGGAACGCAACGAGGATAAGCCCACGATCGTCGACGTTTATTCCAACGTGATCGAGGACGACAACGGCAAGATGTGCTTCCGGCTGGTGGCGCTGGTCGACGTATCGGCCCATGGCGAGGCGGGAGATGAGCGCTCGGTGGAGGAGCGTGTCAGCGAGAAAGACACGCTGCTACGCGAACTGCAGCACCGGGTAAAGAACAACCTGCAGATGATCACCGCACTGATCCGGCTGGAAAGCCGCAACGCGCCCGAGGCCGACCGGAGACGGTTTGAGCGGCTCGCCGGTCGCGTCGACGCTCTGGCGATCCTCTACCAGACGCTAACGGCCGACGAGCCGAAGGAGGAGGTCGATCTTGGCGTCTATCTCAGCCAGATCGCGTCCGCGGTGATGAGTTCGCATGCAGTCGAGGGGATCCGCCTGGATATGAAGGTGGATACATATCCCGTGTCAATAAACGTCGCCATGCCGGCGGGACTGGTCGTGAACGAATTGCTGACCAATTCACTAAAGCATGCGTTCCGGGAACGCGACGGCGGCACGATAACGCTGCACAGCATCGTCAATGGTGACGGCTGCCGGGTTATAGTGGCGGACGACGGAATCGGCCTGCCGGAAGGCGAGACGTGGCCCAAGCCAGGCAAGCTCGGAGCGCTGATCGCGCGCTCGCTGACCGAGAACGCCAAGGCGCAGTTCGCGGTAGACTCTAGCGCCGGCAAAGGGACGAAGGTGACCATCATCTTCAAACGATCGGCGGCAGCAAGCTGAAAAATTGCCGTCGAACATACCAGGCTGACAGCTGGCTTCATGCCGCGGCCTTGGGCAGGTGCTGGCCCGGACGAGCCTGAAACGGCCTCCTTCTACGATCGAAATCTTCCATCGAAGAGCCGGCAGGTACGTCCGCGGGGGAAGCAGGATGAAGTATGCGGGCGTTTCGCTCGTTAGGCTTGTTTAGCGTGACCGGCCTTAAAAAAAGCCGGCAGGTGGCGTTCTGCCGTAATACATATTCTCCAGCAAGCTACAATATCCGCCAACAAGGGCTGCTGCGGAGGCAGCGTTCGTGCATCGCCATTTTGCTGGACTTCCGCATCTCGCGCCTGAGCGGAATTTGCACCCCTTGCGGTCAATTGGACAGATACTCGCCAAGCGGGGGCAAGTGTTCTATGGTCTCTGGCGGCATCGCTTAGTGCAAGGTATCGATGCTCGGTCTGTCGCTTTAGGCAGGGGAGGGGGCCATGTTCGAAGTCGTTGCATCCTGCAGGAAAGCGAGGCCAGGAAGCTGGCTCGCCACAAATATCTTCGGCTTCATGGTCGCGCTGTCGGTGCTGTTTTTACCCGGACTGGAAAGCGCGAATGCACAGACGAACTGGACACTCGATCCAACCGCTTCGGTGCTCACCTACCAGTCGGTCAAGAAGAACACGATCGTTGAAACCAACAAGATCAGGAACATCGCCGGCACCCTTTCTTCGACGGGTGAGGCCAAAATCATGTTCGACCTCAATTCAGTCGATACCGGCGTCGACCTTCGAAACGTCCGCATGCGGTTCCTTTTCTTCGAGACATTCAAGTATCCGGCCGCCGAACTGACCGCAAAAGTGGACCCTGCGGCGTTTGCCGACCTTGCGACGAAGCGAAGGATGAAGGCAGTGCTTCCATTCCGCCTCAACCTGCACGGGGTCGACAAGGATCTCGAGGCCAATGTCGTCGTGACCTTGATCAGCGACAGCATGGTTTCCGTCGCTTCGGAAGCCCCCGTCGCCGTGCATGTCGAGGACTTCGGACTGCTGCCGAATGTCGACAAGCTGCAGCAGGCCGCCAATGTGGCCAACATTGTTCCGACCGCTTCGGTATCGTTCGATTTCGTGTTCAACGCCGATGGCAGCAAGCCCGCGGCCGTCCAGACCGTCGCGGCAAGCACCGCCGACGTCGGGCCCGTTGCCACCGATGCTGCGAAGGCGAACTTCAGCGACGAGGAGTGCCTCAACCGGTTCGAGGTGCTCTCTCGCACCGGAGCCATCTATTTTCGGCCGGCGAGCGCACGGCTCGACACCCAAAGCCGTCCGCTACTGGAGGAGGTCGTTGGCGTCGTCGGCAAGTGCCCGGGCCTGAAGGTGGAGGTTTCCGGCCACACCGACTCCGATGGGTCGTCCGCCGGCAACAAGCTCCTGTCGGAGCGGAGGGCCCAGGCCGTAGCTGACGCCATTGTTGCCGCAGGTATTGCTCACACGCAGATCACGGCGATCGGTTATGGCGAGGAGCGGCCGGTTGCTGGCAACGACACGCCGAAGGACAAGGCGCTCAATCGGCGGATAGAGTTTTCCGCCACCAAGCTCGTCAACTGAGGAAGGGCCTTTGTTCCGGCGGGGCTTCGATCTGATTGCTTGGTTTATTGGTGTCCTAGGCGCGGTCGGGCTGGTGATGCTCTCGCTGTTGTTGACCTTGACGGCGGCCAACGCCGAACGTCGTGTTGCTCTGGTCCTTGGCAACTCCCAGTATCAGCATGCGCCGGCGCTGACCAACCCGGTACACGACGCGCAGGCTGTTGCCGAACGTCTCAAAAGCCTGGATTTTGAAGTCGTCTCCGGGTTCGATCTGACCAAATTGCAGACCCAGACGACCATTGCGCAGTTCGCAAAGCAGGTTCGCGGCGCCGATATTGCCCTTTTCTTTTACGCCGGCCACGGCTTGCAGGTTTCAGGCAGCAACTACCTGCTTCCGGTCGATGCCGCACTGGAAGACGAGACCTCGCTCGACTTCGAAGCGGTGCCGGTGGATTTCGTTTTGCGGCAAATGTCGCGCGAGACCAGCATAAGGCTGATTTTTCTCGACGCCTGTCGCGACAATCCCTTGGCCGAGGTGTTGGCAAAGACCGCAGGCGTCAAGGGAGCGAGAAGTGGCCTTGCCGAAATCCCGATCGAGAATGCCGGCGCTGGCACGCTGGTCGCCTTTTCCACCAGTCCCAATCAGGTCGCCTATGACGGATCGAGCGAACACTCGCCGTTCACGTCGGCGCTGCTTGCCCATATCGGGGCCTCGAACGTCTCCATCACCGACGCAATGAACAGGGTTACCGCCGACGTGTTCAAAGCAACGGCCGGCAAACAGCGCCCGTGGATCAATGTCTCGCTCACCACCGAGGTCGTGCTGCACGAGGTGGATCTGAACGCGCCACTGATCGTCGGTGAGGCGACCGCTCCGCAACAATCGCTAGGCGCCTCGGGCGGGCGCAACGCCGCCGCAAATCCGTCTGGCGCTGACGATGCCCAGCTTGCGCTCAATGTGCTGCGTCAGAAAATCCCGAGACTGGCTTCGGACGAGCCGATCTTTTTCGACCAACCTGTCGATTTCGGAGATCCAGCAATCGACGGCAAGAGTATCGCCGAGCTGATCACAGGCAAACCACTCTTCACTCCCGTGGAAGGGCTCGACAAGGCGGTGTGGGAGGGCAAGCACTGCAACGGCTGTCATGAGTGGAGTGAGGATCGGCTATGCGAACAGGCGAAAAATTTCGCCGCCAACGATGTCTCCGTTCTACGCCTGCAACATCCGCTTGGGACACGCTTCAAGGTGGCGCTGGCCAAATGGGCGCAAGGCGGCTGCAAGTGAGATCTGGGCCCTTCGGTTCGAAAACCCCTGGTCAAACAAGACCATGGAGCTGCGTCTATTGGAATGGTTCGGGTCTAATACGCATCAGCCGATTGGCGCTGCGCCTCGATCTCGGCCAACTGCAGGCCCATTTCAACAAAGGCGGAGAGAACGCCAAAGCGGTCCGCCAGTGCGACGCGCGCCAGCCCTGCTAGAACACCGGCATTGACTGCATGGGCGGCAGGATGTCGCGGCAAGGCCGTTGGCGCGGCTGCGCCGACGACAGATCCGGCAACGCCAAAACCATTGTCACGCCATTCCGCAGCCAAGGCAATCCAGGCGCCCGGCGTTGCCGGCGGGGTTGCCGCAGCCTCGCTTACTGCGGCGCGGTGGCGGGGACTGTCCGGTTCGCTGACCCAGTCGCGAACAAGCGCGAGCAGCTCTTGATCTGTCTTATCGAGCAGCTCGCTCAGATGCCCCAGGCATTCATGGGCCCACCAGACCGCAGCCCGATCAGGAAGCAGGTAGGCACAAAACGTGATCGCCTCTTCGGGAATGGGCCCGGCGAGGAGATCGCGGCAAAACTCGATCGAACGCTGCTCGGTTGGAAGGGCTCTCATGTCTCTGGCGACAGCGGGACAAGCCACAAAAAGATCCCGTGCCGTTTTGAATCGGAGCCCATTGGCCATGACGCCACGCCTTCATCGAGGACCAGTCGGTACTCAAGCCCCCGGCGTGGCGCCGGTCAAGTCTCAACTCGTGGGGACGGGAGATCGGCCGACACAGCCAGGCTCGGCGTTTATTGACAGACAAACGCGTGGGAATGTGGTATATTCACGCTTGGTAATATCGGATGCTCAACAGGAGTAACCGCTATGCGGTGGGCCAGTTCACCCTTGGTGTTGGCGGTCGTGGCTTTCTCGACCCATGTTTCCGCCGACCCTGTCCAGAAATCAGAAGACATCGTCAAGTTTTTTGCTGGCGCGGCCGACCTCGGCAAGTCTCGGGGGATTTGTGTCGGCACGGAGGAGCAGTGCAAGAGCAAGACCAAGGCAAAAGAGGGGCCGGCCGACAAATCCAGTCTCGACATGCTGATCAATTTCGGGCTGGATTCGGCCGAACTCGACGCGACCGCACGCGCTGAACTCGAGGAGTATGCCAAGGCCCTGAAGGACAGCCGGATCAGTACTTTCCACTTCGTCGTCGAAGGCTACACCGACGCTTCCGGTCCGGCGCACTACAATGAGCGGCTGTCGCAGCGACGAGCGCAATCGGTGGCGTCCTTCCTCACATCCAGTGGCATCGAGGCTGACCGCATCAACGCGATCGGGTTGGGCGAAGCGCATCCGCGTAGCCCGAATCCATACGACGCCGTCAACCGCCGCGTGGAAATGCGTATAAAGGCCGAGTAGCGTACGGATGCCGCCTGAAACTGTGCAGCAGTGCGTCAGGAACTGAGTGGCAAGCGCAGCGGCAGTCAGGCGAATAGGCTTGGAACGACCCCGGTCAGTTCTTGAGCACGCCGCCCACCACCACACCGGAGCCGAAGAGCAACGCCTTGGTCAGGAAGTCGTTATCCTGGGGCGGCGGAGGATCGTCCCGCCGCACCACGGTCTTGCGGAAGCGCCGTTTCTGAACGACCTGCTGTTGTTTGCGGGGTTTCTGCGCCACCGGCCGCTGGGTGCGGACCTTCTGCGCAACCTGCTTTTTCGGCTGCGTCGTACGGGCTTGATCGGCAGTATATCCGGCACGCACGGCTTCCATCGTCGGATCTGTCCGAACCACGAGGAATGCAAGTTGCTCGCGCGGCAGATAGGTGGTCGGCGGAAGACCATTCTTGGCTTGCCAGATGCCGATCGCCCGGCGGGTCTGCGGACCTATGTTTCCGTCGATGCGGCCAAGTTCGTTGCCCAACCCCTCGATGCGCAGTTGCAGGTCGATGCGGCTTTGGCGGTCAAGACCGATCGCACTTTCTGTCAATTCGGTGCCCGCTGTTTGCTTACCTGGTCCGAAACGCCGACCGATGTGCGCACCGCAGAATCCGAGCTGGCATTCGCCTGGTCCTCATCGCGCGCCGCGATCTGTTAGTTTTGGGCTTTGGGCGTGTTCAACTTATCGATGCTCAGCCGCGCCACAGCGGCGAAGCGACCGTTCGGAAACTGGTCGATAATGAGCATGAACCCAACGATGGGGTGGTGCTGACCAATGCCCGAATTCGAATATCGGCGGGCTGGCCGCCTTCGCGACGGGCATCGTGTCGTTTCTTTCGCCCTGCATGCTGCCGCTGGTGCCGGGCTATGTTTCGTATGTCGCCGGTCTCGCAAGGGATGCGGCGCCGGTCGGAAGGCCCGCTTATCGGCGGCGGGATCGAGCCTCCATTTCGTGCGCGATTGTACCGCTTGAGTATCCGTCGTCGCTACTCTATATGATGCGTGATGTTTGATGCGCGCCAAGGAGGGCGACATGAGAACGACACTGGCGATCGATGACGACGTCCTGGTCGCGGCCAAGGCCATGGCCCGGCAGCAGGATCGCAGCCTCGGCGAGGTCATCACCGATCTCGCCCGGCGCTCGCTGCGCCGGCCACAAGCCGGCGGCGAGCGCAACGGGATTCCTCTATTGTCGCCTCGGCCGGATGCACCTCCTGTCACGCTTGAGACGGTCAATGCCTTGCGAGACGAGTTGCTGTGACCTTCCTGCTCGATGTCAATGTGCTGATCGCGCTGATCGATCCTGGCCATGTCGCCCATGACGACGCGCATGGCTGGTTCGAAGAGACCGGTCATGCCGCATGGGCTACCTGCCCCATCACCGAAAACGGCGTCCTGCGCATCGTCGGCAACCAAAAATATCCTAATTCTCCCGGTTCGCCCGCCATCGTTGCGCAAGTCGTCACCAAGTTGCGAGCCCTGCATGGGCACAGCTTCTGGTCCGACGATGTGAGCCTGGTTGGCTCCGGCGACATCGATGCGGCGAAAATCCTGACCTCGGCACAGGTCACCGATACCTATCTTCTTGCGCTCGCCAAGGCGCATGGCGGCCAACTTGCGAGCTTTGACCGCAAGCTGTCGGGGGCGGCGGTGAAGGCCGGGAAGACTACACTGCACCTGATCCCCACAAGGTAGACCGCGGGGGTCTTTGTGTCAGGGTACATACCGGCAAAGGATCAGCCGTTGGTGGCCTTAGCCGGCGTGAAGGACAGCTTCTTCGAGGCGGAGATCTTGATGGTCGCGCCCGTCGACGGGTTGCGGCCCTCGCGTTCAGGTGTTTCCTTCACCTTGAACTTGCCGACACCGGGCAGGCTCGGCTCAGCACCGCCATCGGCCGCATCAGCGATCGCCTTGAATTCTCTCGGTGCCGGACGCTTCTACTCGAAAATAGCCGGCCATTCTTGCAGAACGTGACGAATACAACCGCCGTGGCGTACGTGATCTTGGCCACGGTTCGATAGTGCGCAGACCAGAAAAACATCTGCTAACAAGGTCGAAGTACAGCACTCGTTGGACCGAAAACCGGTCGTCTGCGTGCACCCAAGCGGTTACGATTTGCCGGGGCCATGCACAGGCTCAAAGCGCATTCTGAACAGAGCTCAGCATCGCCGTGATCACCTGTTTGTACTTTGCGAACTCGGGCGACGTCTGCCGGACCTCCGTGGTGGTCGTCGTCTGCTGGCCCGCCGTGGTTGTGGCTGGGCTCAGCTTGCGACCCATCTTTCTTTCGGCCCAGTCCGCGACATAGCTGGCGGTCTTGCCCGTCAGAAAGGGATTGGCCTGAATGACGGCTGACCCGAGCACGGCGCTCAATTGCGCGGAACCCGATGCCGACAGCACCTGATGCGCGCCCTCCATGCCGAGAAAGTGGCAGAGATAGAGCCGGCCGGCTGTGATCTGGTGGCCGCGCGCCCGAAGATAGGCTTCGCCTTCTCGCGCCAGATTGCGAACCATCTCGCGCGAGATCGTGGCGTCATATCGCAGGGCGAGCAGGTCGGCAGTCGAGAGTGTGCGTGCAAGTTCGGGGCGGTAAGTGTTCATCATCCGGATCCAGGTCTTTGTGATGAATTGGCCGGCGCCGGTCGCTGAAGAATTTGGGTTCTTGGCACGGGCGCTGCCGCCACTTTCGACATGAACGATACGGTCGGTGAGCGTTTCCACGGCGGAAAGATCCGAAGCGACCGCGGTAACCGTGCCCAGTGGGTCGATCGCCGCGCCATTCTGATAGAGTTCGAAATGCAAATGCGGTCCGGTCGAAAGGCCGGTGGTGCCGATATAGCCAATGATGTCGCCAGCCTTCACCTTGCTGCCGACGCCGCCCTCGATTGCGAATTTCTGCATATGCGCATAGCGCGTCTCGCGCCCGCTTCCGTGCGAAACCTTGACTAGATTGCCGTAGCCGCCCCCATCGCCCTGGAAGCTGATTTCGCCATCGAAGGCGGCTGCGATCGGCGTGCCGACCGGCGCCGCCCAGTCGACGCCCTTGTGGATGCGAACGGTGCCTAGAATTGGATGCTTGCGCGGCCCGAAGGTCGAGGTCAAGACCCCGTTGACCGGTGTGACCATGCCATTGGTGACCGTCAGCGAACGGACCTGATCGTCGCCTGTCACGCATGCAAACTGGCCATCACCCTGCTGGAAGACGAAACAGTCGAGACTTTTTGTCGTGCCCTGGACACCAACATACAGCACGCGGCCGGCGCCTTCGTCCTTGCCGCGCGGCGACTGAGAATAGATCAGCACAAGACGCTGGTCCTCGCTTGCAAAGGCATCCAGATCCTGTCCTCTCGACAGATACATGATGGCTTCGCCGATCACGCCGGTTGGAACGCTGTTGCGTGCCGCAGTCGAGTAGATCGCGTCGAGCAGACGATACTGCCTTTTGTGGCCGCCTTCCGCCGGCGCGCCCGAGTAGTTGAACAGATCTTCGCGTACCCAAGGGTCAACGCCCGATACCAACACGCCCGCGGCATTATGCGTCAGCGTACCGACAAAGACGTTCTTGGCGTAGATCGACACCTGCATGAGGGACATCGTTGTCGTCTCGCGGTTGGGCCGGTATCCACGCATGGCCACGACATACCCCGGTTCCAGGCCGTCCCGGCCGAAGAGGGCCTTCAGCGCCTCGCCTGCCTGCTTGGCGTCGTCGGCGGAGAAATGTGCATCGAGCGCAACGCTATCCAGACTGCGATCGTTGAGGATCTTCACGAACGTGTCTTCCGTCGCCTCAAACCGCTGATATTCGTTCGTCACAGTTGCGACGCTGGTGTTGTTTTCGATCTGGGTCTTGTGGAACGCCGGAAGAGCTGCATCGCCTGCATCGATTGTTTCACCCCAGCCGGCCCCCGGGTCGTCGGCTTCGGCCAGTTGATCGGCAGCAGGCGCGGGCTCACCCGCGCCAGGAGATGGCTCAAGATCGTTCTGCAGATCGCTGGAGGGCGCGGGGGCGGTCTTTCGTTGCGCCTGGAAGAATGCAAAATCCTCCTGCGTCGACGGTATCGTCGTCATGAATTTCTCGCTGGCGCTAAGCATGACGTCGGACAGGATCTCGATCTGTGGCGAAACCCCGGCCTGGTCGAGTTCTGCCGGACGCGGAATCACGTGGCCTTTCGTTGCTGCGCCGTTATCGGGTGCGAGCGTGATCCACATTGGGTCCCCCGCCAGGCCGATAATGGCAGGCACATAAACAGAGGCATCAGCGGGCACATCGTCGGCTCCTTCGACCGCATGCAGCTCCTCGTCTTCGTCGCCAAACGACCAATAGTTTGCGGTGAGATAGAAGCCGGCGGCAATCGAACACAGGAAAACCGTGGCGAAGCCGGCAAGAAGCCTGCGCCAAAACGTGCGCCGGCGAAGGGCAGCGCGTGCTTGCTTCTTTTCCTTGAAGCTGGTGTCGATAGCGTGCGTCACGGACTGCTTCCGCTCAGGAAAAATGTCCACCGCACCTGTTCAAGCGTATCGACTTCAACAAATCGCGCGGCAATATGGCCGCGCTGCCAGCATTCGTCGATGCCGCGTATCGAGAAACGTCGCCGCTCAATGCACATTTCGGTCGATCCGGTCAGGATGGCGTGGCCGAAAACGTCAGTGGCGTAGAGGTAGATGTAGCGGTTCGTCAGTTCCTCGCGGATGACGTTCACGCACTGATTTGCGCCGATGGTCCACCAGCCATCGGTCTGGTTGGCATTATCGACCTCCTGGCCGACGGCGAGGTTGACGACGTCGAGCGTCTGATTGCACACCGTGAATTCGGCGCGCGCTTCGTTGCATGAGAGCACGGCCAGCAACGCGGCGGCCGAAACGACCGCAAGCCTCATGCGACCCCTCGAGGCAAGCAAGGTCCGAAGCCGACCACGCTGCTTTACGGGCAGGTCAGACGACGAGCGGGGCAGACGCGAGCTACGTGGTTCCATCGGACGCCCATGCTACCCGCCGAGCCGGAAATACTTGGCACTGGCCGAGAACTTGGATCCGTTGGCCTCGATTTCCTCGAGAATTTTGGGCAACAGCTGCGAGGCTGGCATTGGCGTGGAGAACGCAGCCGCCTGGATATCCTGGGGGCCGGTGATCACCATGATGATCTGCGGCACGGCCTTGCCTGCAGCCCTGTCGGCGGCGCCGAGACCGATCGGGATGCTGAAGGTGGCCTTGTCCGATTGAACGACCATGCGGTCATCGAGGTTGAACATCATGCCTTTGTGGTCGATCAGCAGCACGCTGGAAATGAGCCCGCCACGCGTCACCAGCGTACCGCTGATCGGCGTACCATTTGGCACCGATGTTCGATCGAGAACAAGCTGCGGCTTGTCGCCAGCAGCCTGCCCCAGAAAGCGCAGGAAGTTGGTGACTTCGCACTGGCTCGGCTCAATGAGGCGCACGTTGATGTCCGGCTCAACGTGGAACTTTGCCTGGAAATCAGCCAGCATCTGCTCGAATGGCTGGACCGCGGTTCCAAATCCTTCGATGGCAGCGGTCTTGTCGGTTATCGAAGTCACGGCGGCGTAGAAACAGTCGCCGCCGCTGAAGTCGCGAACCCACGAGACACGTTGCGCTATATCGTCGATTACCGGGGCAACTTCTGGCTTAGGCAGGTTCAGGGCGACAATGGCCTGGTCTGGTTCTCTGGCCGCCGGCAAGTCGGCCTGCTGCTCCTTTGCCCTCGTCGCATCCGCCTGGCGTGCAGCCGGCTCTGGAACGGGCGCTGCTGGTATCGCCTTCGCCGGCCGGCTTGCCTGGTGTTTGGCCGGCGGGAGGTCGGCCTGCTGCTCCTGTGCGTTCGTCGCATCTGCCTGGTCTGCAGCCGGTTTGGGGGCGGGCGTGGCCGGTTCCGCCTCCGCCTGGTGGCTTGCCTGATGTTCAGGCTTCTGGCTCGCCGCGGCACCTGACTGGGTCGCGGGCGCCGTCGGAGCTTTTTCGACCGGCGGGAGGGCGGGAGCAATCTTGGCAGGCGGCGGGGGCGTATCGGGCTGAACTGATGGCGTTGCGTTTTCCGCGGGCGGTTGCGCCCCACTTGCCGACGGCATCGACGTTTCCTCGGGTTTCGGGAGCATCTTGGGCGACGCTGCCGGCGGCGGCGTTCGAGCCGCGGCGGCCTCCGCCTGATTTTCGGCTGGCGCTAATGTGGCCTCCGTTTGCGGCTTTGGGGCTGGAACTTCCTGTAGCGGCTCAGGGGAGTCCGCAACATTGTCCGTCGCCAGCGGCTTTGATGCCTCTGCCTCAGGAATTGATGCTTCGGGGACAGGCATTGTTGCTTGTGGTGTAGGTTGTGGTGGCTCTGGCGCGGAAAGCGAGGTCTTGCCGGCGCTCGGCGCGGGGGGCGTTGTAAAGCCGCTGAAATAAAGGCCGGCAGCTGAGGCCAGTGCCAATGTCGCGAAGGCAGAGATTGCGATGGCTCGGCCCTTTGTGTATTTGCCGGGAACAGCGCCCACGACCGCACGTGGCGGCGCGGCGACCGGTGAGGCCCGCGGTTCGGACAAAAGCGCTGGCCGGACATGCGGGACAAAGCGCTGCCCGCCCGAGCCTGCCAAAGGCGCGTCATGGCCCAAGACATTGGATTGCGGGGATGAGGCCTTCGGATCGGGCGCAAGGGTTTGCCCCGCTCGTGGCAAACCCGGCCTGTCGCGGTTTGGGGTAAACGTCGGCGGCGTTGTCCCTTCGTCCTCGTCACGCGTCATCCTGGCGATTTCCGCCATGCTCACCGGGCGGTCTCGCGGATCCGGCTGCAGCATGGCTTCAACAATGCCGCGAAAATCGGCGTCGATGTCGGACAGGTCGGGCACGGTCCGGCGCTTTTCGATGATCTCGAATTGCGACCCGCTCATGTCGATCGGCTTGCCGCGCAGGGCGGCAACCAGCACCAGCCCCAGGCTGTAGATGTCGGACTGCTCGCTGACATCGCCGCTGTATAGCCCAAGCTGTTCGGGGGAAACGTAGTTGTACTTTCCCGCGAATTTTCCGCCGATCAGGGTCTCACCGCCGACGGTCGCCGATCGCGCGATTCCGAAATCGATGATCTTGGCGCGATCGACCCGACCTCCCGGCAAGATGATGTTGTCCGGGGAGAGATCGCGGTGAATTGCTCCCGCTTCATGCACGGCGCTCAGACCCGACGTGAGGCGATGGCAGAGCTTGCGTACCTCTTCAGTCGGCATCGGGCCACGTCGGATGATGTCGTATAGCGACTCGCCGTCGACGAATTCCATCGCAAGATAGGGACGACCGATCCCTGGATCGATCGTGAAGACGTGATATCTCACGACCGCATCATGCGAGAGGTGATTGAGGATTGACGCTTCCTTGCGGAACAAGGACAAGATCGTCGGGTCACGGGCAAATTCGGGCAGGACGATCTTGATCGCGACATGGTCGCCAGTCTGGATGTTGTGGCCGCGGTAGACCTCACCCATGCCGCCGAATGCGATCCGCTCGTCAAGTTCGTAGATGCCGCTGAGCTGCGTGCCGACGGCGGTGTTGGCCAGCTGCGGCGATATTCGCGTCTTGTCGTCGGCGCTCATCGGCCTCAACCCTCCGCTCTGGACAGATCAGGGTAGGGGGGGTGTCCATTGCTTCTGTTTGCGAATTTTACCAGCACAATCGTGACATTGTCTGTCCCGCCTCGCTCCAGCACCGTTTTCAGCAGAGCCTCACAGGCCGCCTGAGGTGTTGCAGTCACGACCGCGGCGCCGATTTCGGCATCGGTCAAATGCGCCGTCAGCCCATCGGTGCACAACACAAAGATGTCTCCCGGCATGATTTCCCCTTGCTGGAAATCGATGACGATTTCGTCGCTCACGCCTACCGCATGCGTGATGACATTGCGGCGCGGCCAGGTGAGCGCCTCGGCTGCGCTGATCATACCGCGGTCGAGAAGTTCCTGAACTTCGGTGTGGTCCTTCGATATCTGCGAGATCGAGGCGTTGCGGATCAGATAAACCCGGCTGTCGCCTGCCCACAGGCAGGCAAATCGCCCATCCATCGCCAACAGGGCGGCAACGGTGGAGCCGATGGTTATGCCGCGGGATTCGGATATCTTGCGGATCTCGGCGTTGGCGCGGCTCAGCCTGTCCTCGAAGCGCGCACGAAGATCCGGGGCGGAACTGGCAATGCCGATCGTGGCCAGATGATCGACAATGCTGGCTGAAGCGACCTCTCCGGCTTCATGCCCACCCATTCCGTCGGCCACCACCCACAGGCCGGTCCGTGGCTCGACCAGATAGTTGTCTTCATTGTGCTCACGGACACAGCCATTGTGGCTCACGCCGAAGCTTTCAAAGGAAAGGGCGACATCGCTCAACTTGCCACCAAGCGCTTCTCGAAGCGTCCTCTGCAGCGCACTCTCAGGCGCTCGCTAGCGCCACTTTGCCATATGCTGCAATATTAAAGTACCGAAATTTAGCTTTGAGCGCGTGACGCTTTTCGGAAGAGCCTTGATGGCGAGGGTCATTGACGACGCGAGGCGGAACGTGGCTGTCATCATTGAACCCAATAGCGGATTGTAGTCTTTGCAGCAGGCACTGGCGGATTACGACCACGACGACTGATTGTGCGGGAGGCGGTTATCGGGATCGTAGGTAGCGAGCGTCGCCGGCGGCGTGATACTGGCGCCTTGCTTATATTCCTCGAGCGCTGTCTGGGGTGCTCGCGACAGATACAGCGCTTCGACCCCTGGCCGATTGAAGCGTCATCTTCGGAAGCTGCGCCCGCACCGCTGGTCGGGAGGAAGGCCCATTTGGGTGTTGTAGCGATGAAAGATTTCGTCGGGACCGCCGCGAGAGATTTTCACCCGCGCGCGCCATTCTCAAGATCGCGAACAAACGCGAGAACCGCCTCGACTTGGCCGTTGGCGACAAGTTCGGCCGCCGTGCGATGCCCATAGTCGCCGATCGGCTCGTTGCGATACCAATAAAAGGCCGTGTCAATATCGCCAGTGAGTTCCGTCGCCGCCGAGATCACTTTCACCATTTCGCGCATCCTGCCCCACAGGCGCTCGGATAAAGGGTTGCGCAACGTATTTCGATGGACGCCTGTCAGCTGCGCCAGATTGGCAATCTTCACACCTAGGGCCTTCGACAGGCGTTGGGGCGAGATATAGGGGGTCCGAGGCTGCTGAAGGCTGTCAACGGAGCCCGAGACCATTGCGTTGTGTGTGAACCTGCGTCATGGGAAAGCTCACCAGGTGAGGCTCAAATCCTCTCAAAACGCCTTCGGACAGCTGAATGCAGAAAGTGCGGGAAGGAGGAAGGGGCTGGGTCCGGAACCGGTCTGGATCGTATAGCTGACGTCGCGTCCGCCGATTACGAAGCGCGCCTCAACAGAGCCGTCTTTGCTGGTGATCGTCGCCTTGTCCAGCAACCGCTTGAGCGACCACGGCCCTTCGAACCTGATTGCGGATTCGCGGCCCGGCATTTCTGGCATCAGCCTCAGACTGGCGGATGTCGAGGCCGCACCGGTCGGCCAGGACACAGTGCTTGGCGTGTTACCCGCCTGGTTGCTCTGGACGATCTGGCCATCGACGTCGAGCACCGCAGTATCTGCATCACCGTTCAGCGAGAACGGGGTAAAGGTCAGGTTGACCGACGGCATTGACCCGCCCGAAGGGAAAAATGCGCCGCGGATTTCCGCAGCCAGCTGAAAGTTTTTCAGCGTCGACTTCGACAGGTCGCGTCCAAAGCGCGCATTCTGTTTCCAGCTCCAGTCCTGGCCGCTCATGTCAATCAAGGAAGCAAGGTTTTGTGCGAAGAACCGATCCATCAGGCCGCCCGGAGAGAACAACTTGGCGAAGTCCGCCATCGCAATATCCTTGGCACCATCGCCGGCGAAGGGGTAGCGGCCGTTGACCGCCTCCTCGCAGGTCTGCGTGACGGCCTGGTCGAGCATCTCGTTCAAATTCGTCAACGAAATTTCAGCCGCGTTGCCCTCAAATTCGTCTGCGGTTGCGTTGACTATTCTGCCGAGTTGCTTGGGCAGACGCGATGCATTGGCGCGAAGGGTGGCTATCTGCAGCTGCAGGTTGGCGTTGACATGTTCCGTCTGCGAAGGGACCTCGGTTGCCAGTTGCAGGCTCTGGTGGATATCGCGAAAATTCTGGGTCAGCGCATCGATCGGTCGGTGTCCAAAAGGCCCGCTTACCAGAGCCTGGAAGGACCTGAACTGAGCTTCGATGTTTGCCCCAGGGCTCTGGGTTTGAAATTTCGCGGACCCGGTACCAGCACGGCTTTGCGATTTTGCGGAGCTAATTTGAATGCCGATGCGAGCCAGGCCCTTGGCCATGTCTGCGGCGTCCTGGGACTGGCGCATAACGGTCCCAGCTTGCATCCCAGTGCCCGAGTCTTCGCCGGAGACAGAGTCGCGCGCCAGGGCTGTTTCCTCGGCGATCGCAGTAAAAAGCTGTTCGATCGGCGAGCTTGGTGAGGCAACGGCGGAAAGCGCGACATAGTGCGGCTTGTCGTTCAGCATGGCTTTGAATTTCAAGCCATCGAGAACGCTGTTCCATGCGGCTGCGAACTGCTTGCCGTAGCGGTCGAGAAGTTCGGGGCCGAGTTTGAGCAACTCCTGATCGATGCCGCCTTGCTCGCCGCCACCTCCCAGAACCCACTGGTCGTCGTCGAGTGTCTGCGCAATGCGCGAAAGCTGTCCGAGATAAAAGTTGTTGAATCCGGCATGGGTGTAGAGACCGGGAATACGAAGCTTCGACAGATCGCCGCCATCGACGCGCTCGAACACAAGCTGCGCTTCGGTTCCAGCTTTTTGAGAGACAGCAAAATCGTCCAGCGCAGCCGCATACACCGCCGACTTGATCAATGCTGACGCGCGATCCGCAAGGCTCATACGTCCGAGCGAACGCTGAGCGGCTTCCACAAGCGGCTGGTTGAGTTCGAAAACTGGATCATAGGCATCGTCCAACGCAAGCATGGCGCGTAAGTGCTTTTCGAGCTGCGCGCGTCCTTCGCGGTTGCTCTCGCCTGGATACCGGTTCTGTTCCCAATCCTGCTTCATCCAGGAGATGATCAATGCGTCATCGACCTTGGGTGCCTTGCCGCCGAGCATCAGGTAGATCTTGAGCGGTTCGTAGAGCGCGGCGGGCTCAGCCATCGTCGCCTGGACGGTCCGCTCCGCCTGAACAAGCAGACGCGACCGCAACATTCGTTCCAGCGCTTGCCGGTAGGCCGTTGTCGATGCCGAAAGAAGCCTTTCCCGCTGGCTAAGGCCGACCGTTTCCTCGATCGGGGTCGGTAAGTCACTGGTTTCAAAACCGGCCGGCATGTTGCGCAACTGGTCGAGCGGCCCGATGACGTTTTCAAGGTCGACATCGGTGACCGTCGTGCTTTTGAGCAGGGCGTCCGCTGTCACGCGATATTGGCCCATCGCCTGCGTCGTGGAGGCGGCCAGCGAGCGGTTGGCCATGAAGCTCATCCCGAGCGTGCCAAGGGCTATGGCTGTGATCAAGGCTATGATGCCAAAGCCGCAATATCGGAGAACCGCCGCCCGCTTCTCGGTCGCTCGGTCATAGGAAACCCATCCGGATTCAGCGAAAATGACATCAGTCAGGAGGTCGTGCAAAAAGAAGCTCTTGCCGGTCCCGGACAGATGGGGGCGGGAATTGTTGCCGAAACTGCGGCCGATTGCGCCCAACACCTGATCGATCGGCGTTCCCTCTTGGGTCCCCGACGAGAAGTAGAGCCCACGCAAGCTGACATTCACCTGGCTGCGGACCGGATCGAACAGGCTGGTCACGAAACCGGCAATTCGGCCCTTGAGCGCGTAAAACTGGGCCGGAAAGCCAAAGATCGATATGCGCGAGACCGGATCAGGCTCTTCCTGCAGGCGGTCAGCTATCTCGTCCGCCAATCGGTTCGCCAGTGCATCGAATTCGGCCGGAGCCTCACGGGCCATGTTCTTGTTGCGGTCGGTGGTCTGGAATGTTGCGCCCCAGACCTTGCGCCTGCGGGGCTCCTCGAAACTGCCGAAATACTCCATGAAGCCGGAAACAAGATCGGCCTTGGTGAAAAGCAGGTACACCGGAAACTGGATTTTCAGCGTCTCGTGGATCTCCCTCAGGCGACTGCGTATTTCAACGACATGGGCGTCCAGCTGCTGGTCATCGAGGCTGATGAGATCGGCAAGGCTGATGGCCAGGATAACCCCGTTGATCGGTTGTCTGGTGCGGTATTTCTTGAGCAGTGACAAAAACGCAAGCCAGCTCTTGCTGTCGCTTCCAGCATTGGAATCCTGCGTGGTGTAGCGTCCCGCCGTGTCGATCAGCACGGCCTCTTCGGTAAACCACCAGTCGCAGGAGCGGGTGCCGCCAACACCGGCCACCGGCTGGGCGTCTCCTGAACCGGCGAGCGGAAAATTCAGACCCGAATTGATCAGTGCCGTCGTCTTGCCGGCGCCCGGCGGGCCAATGACGATGTACCAGGGAATGTCATAGAGGAAACTGCGCTTGCCGCTCGACCGCTTGAGTGCTGCGATGGCCTCACTCATGCGCGCCTCGAGCACCGGTGAATCGTCATTGCCCCCGTCGTTGCGGGCAACGACCGTCTCGAGCGCTTTTTGTGCCTTTCTCACCTGCCAGACGCGCACTGCGTAAACGAGGGCCGCGGTCGCCACGATCGTGCCGATGATTATCGCGCGCAACCAGACAGGTCCCAGCGGCCGGATATCGGCGAAGCGGATCAAAGGTCCAGCAAACCAGATCGCCGCCGCGAAACCGGCCAACGCGGCCGTGCTGAATATCCGCGGCAGCCAACGCATCATTGGCGTTTCCCACCGGCGGTGTTCACAGCGTTTCCTCCTTGGGGATCATCACGTCGACACGGCGGTTCTTGGCGCGGCCCTCGGACATCGCATTGTCGGCAATTGGCTCATCTTCGCCCTTGCCCTCGGCGGTTACTCGCGAGGGATCGCTAAGCTTCGCGGCGATCATTGTCTCAACAGCCTTCGCGCGGGCGACCGAAAGGTCAAAATTCGATTTGAACGTGCTTGATTTCCGTGGTTTCACATTATCCGTGTGGCCAACGATCGTGATTGGCCCTGGCTCGTGCTCAAGGGCTGCGGCAATCTGTGTGGCCAGTGGCAGAAACTCGGGCTTCACTTCGGTCTTGCCTGGCTGAAACAACAATTGATTGTTGATCTCCACTACGATGAAGTCGCCTTTTGTGCCGATGGTCATCCCGCCGCGCTCGACTTGCGTGGACAGTGCTGAGCGGATGCGGTCGATCTGGCCGGTCACGGCAGGCGAGGCGGCTGTCACCGGTTTGGCAAGTGGGGGTTCCACACTGGCGCGCTCGATCGTCACAGGCGTCGAGGGATTGAGCGCCAGCAATTGTCTGGCTGCAGCATCGCCTTCATCGGTCATGAACGCCCGCAACGTGAAGAACGCGGCCGTCACCAGGGCTGACGCCGCTGCAGCAACACCCCAGAGCGGCAGGCGGGTCGAAGACGGCACCATCATAGCGGCCATGCCTTGCCAGCGGGGGGAGATGTCCTCTCCGGCGCGGGCCCTGAAGTAGCGAAGCGTCTCGTAGACGTCGCGCCGCACACGTTCGAGACTGGTATCGTCGCGCGCCAGGCCACGATACTGGCCCTCAAATCCCAGGGATAGGCAGACATGCATCAGCTCGAGCAGGTCTAAGTGTGGCTCAGGATTGGCCAGCACCTTATTCAGTGCTTCGTAAAAGCCGGCGCCGGTGGGCTCGATGTGAAAGAACCGCGACAGCATACTGTGCTGTGCCCAGGTGTCCTCGCCGGCCCAAGGCAGGTTGCCCACAAGATCGTCGGCCGTTTCGCAAAGGGCAAACTTCGCGATCCGCGCATCCTCTTCGGGAACCCCTGACTTCTCCAGCGTCCAGTCGAACCTCTCGATCGCATCGGCGATATGTTCGGCCAATGGCGCCGCCTGTCTTTCGACCGGCACGAGCCTGAGATGCCCGAACAGGACGAGCAACGGTGCTGACCCAGCGAGGATCGGATTTGCCGTCGAATATTTTACCGTGTCTGCGGCGCCGAGCAGCACCTCCTGCTGAATGCTCGGCCTTGACCCGGCCGCCTGGGCTCTGGCCGCTGTACCGGACGATGCTCCCTGATAAAGAATGGTTCCGGATGTCCAGTCCGGCGGCATATGCCGACCTATGTCAGGATCGAAAACTGTCGATTCCTTGACATGCGGGGGCGCGACGGCCTTCGCAATCGGTTCGTTTGCGGCTGATTTCGCATTCTGCCCGCGTCGTGGATTGGTGCGGATGACGGTCTTGCCGACCGGGCCGAAAGGATCGTCCTTCGAGCTCATCGCCGATATGCCGCTGCCGTGCAGTGTCCGCGCTCGCGTGCGAGAGGCGCCAGATCTTTCCTGGCTGGATAGGGCAGGCAATGGTCCTTCCGGTAAGGCGGTCCGGAGCTACAACAAACTATGGCGCCGCAATGTGACATTTGCCGCAGACCCCCAGGTCAATCAGGCTTACCCGCTTGGCGAACTGTCGTATGTGATCGTAGTCCCAGATGTTGTCGATTGGAACATGATGCGTTGCGCCGACGCTCTTTTCTTCGTCAGCTACAGCGGTGCAGTATGTTGCGCAGGTCTATTTGTGCTTGTCGGCCTTGGCATACGCCTCGCTGAAATAGGCCAAGAATATATCCAGCATGCCGTTTTCGTGGGCTTCCTCCATGCTCCGCCATGTGCCGACAAAAGCGTCCCACGCTTGGGCCTTCTTCGAGGTAAACGATGTCGGCGGGAGCTTTTTGCCGATCGCTTCCGGCGACAGGTCGTCAAGCAGTCGCGAGAGTGCAGCTTGCATGGCGGCATAGGTGGCAAATTCGTGCGCCTTGAGATCGCGGAACGCGTCCTCGACGCTGCGCCTGGCATCGAGATAGCCAGCCTTGCGCCGCGCGAACATGATTTCGAGTATGTCGTCGGTCCCCGGGACAAATTTAAGGGGATTGTTTTCAGCGGAGCTTATCATCGTTCGGTGTGGGCTCTTGGCCAATGTCTTTGCAGCCGCACGTGCCTTCAGCAGCATGGCCAGTTGGTCGACCACCGTGCGAAGCACTGCGCCGATTTCGGCAGCGACTTCATGCGGATCACGCAATTGGAACAATTCCGGCGAGATGCCTGCGCCGATTGCAATTTCCCGCAGCGCCTCGTCTGTCGTCGAGGGGACGGACCTAGGCAGCGACGATGTCGATGGCGGTGCTTGCCCGAGCCATCGCTCTGCCGAACTGAAGAGAGGCTCGCCTCCGGAATCAAGCAGCCGATCGGCCGCGACCGGCATGTGTCGTTGCGTCGAACTTCGGTCGGCCTCCGGATGACTTGGCGTTGCATGCTCGTCGTCAATCGATACAAAGATGACGTAGCGGCCGACCAGGAGCCTGTCGCCGTGGTCTAGCCGGCGCGGACCGGTGATGCGTTGGCTCGATCCATTGATGAAAGTGCCATTGCGCGAAATGTCGTGCAGCCAAAACGCGCCTGCCTCGTATCGGATTTGGCAATGCCGGCCTGAGATGAACTTGTCAGGATCAGGCAAGATCCAGTCGCAATGTTCGCGGCCGATTTTGAAGCTGCGATTACGCGATCGGTAGCCAGGCGCCACGCCAGTGGGCAGGGCATCGACATTGCTGATCTGCAGACTGATTAACATGCGAAAATCGCCTGTGTGATCGCTGGCGGCCTTGCCGACACGATACTCCATGTTTTTAGCGTGGCTAACCCCAAATTCGCATAACGTTTGGCGCAACGCAGCGAGCGAATTCTTGGTAGCGCAGGGCCGGGCGGCGCTTCATGGTCCTCTTTGGCCAGCACAACAACATGTGTTACGCTCGACATGGACTGGCATTCATCGAGGTTAGATGTGATTTCGAGTTCCTGATTTGGAGATTCGAATCCACCACGCTGGCGGCCAGGCCGAGGAGGGGCACGACCCATGCCAAGTGAACAACGTGCCACGGTGGTGCAAACGCCAGTTGGCGCTGAGCTGTTGACCTTTACACATCTCGTCGGGCGCGATGAGATCAGTCGTTGTCTGGCCTATACGGTCGGGTTCGTGAGCCCCAGCCACGATATTGATCCGCTTAAGATGCTGGGTGGCCCCGTCTCGATCGAAGGTGAAGCCGACCCCCAGCGCTGGTTCAGCGGCATCGTGTCGGAGTTTCGCCTCACCCGGATCGAGGATCGGCTGGCCTATTACGAAGCAGCCGTCCGGCCATGGCTCTGGTTTCTCGGCAATACGATCGACTGCCGCATTTTCCAGAACATGAGCGTCATCGAAATCGTCGAAGAGGTATTTTCGAAATATAGCACGGCAAAATTCGAGAAACGCCTGCAAGGATCCTATCCGCCGCGCGAATATTGCGTGCAATATGACGAGACGGATCTCGATTTCGTGCAGCGGCTGCTCGAGCACGAGGGCATCCTGTATTTCTTCGAGCATGGCGAGGGCAAGCACACGCTTGTGCTTGCTGATGCGATGAGCAAGCTCAAGCCGGCGCCGGGCTATGAAAAAGTGCCGTACCACTTTGAGGGGCAGGGCTCCCGGCGCGATGTCGAATACATTACCGAATGGATTCCGGGGAGTTCGGTGCGGCCGGGCGCCTATGTCCATACCGACTATGATTTCAAGAAGCCGGGCGCTGACCTGATGGCCAAATCCGCCCAGCCGTTCAATCACAAGCTGGCCGCAGGCGAGAATTACCGTCAGCCCGGCGCCCACCTGGAAGTCGGCCGCGGTGATAGCCTGGCGGCGATCCGGCGCGAGGAAATCCAGGCGGTGCACCACCGCATCGCCGCGGTCGGAACCGTGCGCGGCCTGTATTCAGGCTGCACCTTCAAGCTGGATGGCTTTCCGCGCGAGGACCAGAACCAGGAGTATCTGGTGGTGAGCGCCGAATACAGGCTGTTCGACCCGGGCTACAGGCCCCATGCCGACGTCGACAGCGAGAACTTCAAGGTAATCCTTGGTGTGGCACCCACGGCCTTGCCCTATCGTCCGCCGCGGGTCACGACACGGCCGATCATGCGCGGTCCGCAGACGGCGACGGTAGTCGGTCCGTCCGGCGAGGAGATATTCACTGACAAATATGCGCGGGTGAAAGTGCAGTTCCATTGGGACCGGCTGGGCAAAAAAGACCAGAACAGTTCCTGCTTCGTGCGGGTTTCGCAGACCTGGGCCGGCAGCGGCTGGGGTTTTATCCAGATACCGCGCATCGGGCAGGAGGTCATCGTCGACTTCATAGAGGGCGATCCCGACCTGCCGATCATTACCGGCAGGGTCTACAACGCCTCGCAGATGCCGCCCTACGGGCTGCCGGGCAGCGCCACGCAATCCGGCTGGAAGTCCGACTCATCGAAAGGTGGCGGCGGTTACAACGAGCTGATGTTCGAGGACAAGGCCGGCTCCGAACTGGTCAACTTCCAGGCGCAGAAGGATCATAACCTTCTGATCAAAAACGACCGCACCAAGCTGGTCCAGCACGACCAGTCGGACCGCATAGACCATGATGCCAAGCACTCCGTCGGCCACAACCTCGACGAGGAGGTCGGCAACGACAAGACGGTCAAGGTCGGCGTCGACCAGACTACGGATATCGGCTCGAACGATACCGAGACGGTGGGCAAGAACCGGTCGCTGACGGTGGGCGTCGACGAGACGATCAGTATTGGCTCGAACTCCACCGAAACGATCGGCCAAAATCACACGCAGACGGTAGCGCTGCTGCAGACGATCACCGTCGGCGCCGCGCGGATAGACTCGGTGGGGGCGGCCGAGACGCGGACCGTGGGAGCTATTCAGACGAACACGATCGGAGCGTCGAGATCGGTGACGGTGGGGGCGGGCCAAAGCCATAGTATCGGGTCGGGCGACAAATGGACGATCGCGGCTGATCAAACAATCAGCATCGGGGCAGGTCAGACCGTGACCATAGGATCATCGCAGGCAACCGATGTCGGCGCTTCGCGCATAGCCAAAATCACGTCGAACGACTCCACCGATGTTGGTGGCGGCTTCATGCTCAAGATTGCAAAGGGCAGCCTTACCGACATCAAAGAAGACTCGGTTACAAAGTCTGGCAAAAGCCTGTCGATCGAAGCGACGGACGACATCACCCTGACATGCGGAAGTTCGAAGGTTGTCATGAAAAAGGATGGCACGATCGTCGTGGAGGGAAAGGACATTTTCTTGAAGGCATCTGGTAAGATCAACGCCAAGGCCTCCGGTGACATCATCCTGAAGGGCTCGAAGATCAACGAGAATTGAGGTCGCGATGGGCAAAGTTGTCGAACGTATCTACGGGGTGGTCATCGGGCTGTTCCTTGGTTTCGACGATCAGGGTCCGCTGGTTGTATTTCCCGGCAATCCCGAGGATGTGGCGCTGAGGGCCAGAAGCCTGGTTGAACTCGATCAGACTATGATAGGATCAGAAGTGGCGTTGCTGTTTCAGGACGGCGACCCGAGACGTCCGCTCATCATGGGACCGATCGTCGAACCAGCCCGCAAGGGCGCGGCCCAGCGCGTTATCCGCGATGGTGAATATGTCCGACTGAAGGCCTCGAAGAGGATCGAACTTCGCTGCGGAAAGTCCAGTCTCATACTTGACAGTGATGGACATATCTCGCTTCGCGGAAAATACATCGTGAGCCAGGCCAGCGGTGCGAACAATATCCGCGGTGGCTCCGTGAATCTGAACTGATGACTGCGCCACAGGTCACAACGCAGGCGCGGCCCAACAGAGTGGCTAATGACGTGCTCCGTCAGCATGTCGAATTGGTGGCATTCCTTTGGGCGCAACGAGGTACGCTGCTGAATGCAGACCCGCCGGACGTTCAGGTGGCAAAGAGCATTGGCGAGCGGCTTGACGTGCATCTAGACGCGCTGCGGATCGCCGGCGCGGCAGCTTGGCCATTTGCCATCGAACAATGGGCCGATTTTCCCGACAAAGGCGAACTTTTCACGTGTGCATGGCTCGCAATTGAGCTGGAAGACGAAAAAAGCCTGAACGAGTCGATTGAATTCTTCCGCGCTGAAAGAAACGCAGCCTACGGCTTTGTTGGCGCGTTGGAAATCCATCGAGCCGACAAGATCGCGAGGTGGGTCAGGCAGTGGGTGTCGCACGAGGATCCCGTTAGGCGGCAACTTGCCGCTCACGCGATCGACGTGCACAAGATGGACCCCGGCAGAACGCTTTTGCATTTGCTAAAGGACTCTGGCGCAGAGACGCGGTGTATCGGTCTTAGGCTCACGGCGAGACTTCGACATATCGAGCTTGTCCAGGTTGTCGCCGCGCTGCTCGATGATCGCGACGCTCAGGTACGCTTCTGGGCCGGTATCGCACTCGCAGAGCTTGGATTTGGGGAGCGGGCTAGGCCCGACCTTGAGGTCGTAGCCGCATCAGACGACGCTAACGCACTCACCGCGCTGCGTACTTTGATCAAGACAACGCAGTCGCGGGAAGTCCGATCCTGGCTGGGAGGTCTGATGCGCGCCGCGAACCCGGCGGCTGTCCGCGCAGTTGGGATGCTCAACGACAAGACCCACCTCAACTGGCTCGTCGATCGCATGCGCGAACCGGCGATGGCCGCCGCGGCGGGTGCGGCCTTTCTGGAACTCTTCCCCGACGCTGCGCAAGAAGATGATTTGTTCACCATCGACCCAGCCGAAGCCGGTTTGGAATTTGTCCACCGCTTCGAATATGGCGAGCAGAAAATCCCGCTGGCTGACAGAGTCATGGAGTGGGCCAAGGCGAGTGGATTTGTCGGATAGGGCCAACCTCGCAGCAGCGATCTCTCCGCGCACGCGTGGAGCTGCTCAGGTCGCTATCGGGTGCCCAAAAAAGTATCTCTGACCGGACCTAAAGCTCTCAATCTCGTCGCCGTCGAAAAATGCCTCGAGGATCCCGGCTGCATGCAACGATTTCAAGTTGCCGTTGCGATCGAACATTTTCGAACAATTTATACCTGTGGTGGCCTCGAACAGCGTCGCTTCCCGAGCCAGCCTTTGCGCCCGCTCCTCGTCCTGGTCCAGGTTGCGATACATGCGCTTCGCAATCTTGGCGATGTCAATCGCCTCGCCTCCATAGATCGGAATATCCTTGGAGCCTACGCGCTCTAGCACCGCATCGTGCACCTGCTTCACTTGTTCGAAATATCTCTCGCGGTTAGCTCTCTCGACCCAGCCCTCATCCGTCAAGACTTCCTCCATGGACCCCGCCATCAAAGGGCCATCCTCAGCTTCGAGCAGGAAGGATATTTCCTGCTCGATCTGTCTTAGCGGGTCGATGTCCCCAGCTCGTTTGTGCGCTTCCATAAGGTAGTCGACTGCAGAGAGGTTGGATGTGGCTCCCAGTGCAATTGCCAGGAAAGAGAGAAAATTGTCTCCGCTTTTGTCCTCGATATGATCGAAAGTCTGCCGCACCGACTGAAGTGTGCCGGCATAACCGGAAATGTTGGCGATCGCGTGCCAAAGTAGGTAAAGCGGATTGTCTCGCATCAACGGGCCGAGTTCCGGAAGCCTGGAAAAGTTTCCGCGCGAGCATCCTAGCACGACCGCTGCTATCCGCTCCCATGCGCGTGTGCTCGTTTCGAGGCGGGCGAGGTCCAACGCATAGAGGTCGAACGACTTGGGATGAAACCCATAGCTGAGTTCCTCGAATGCGGTGTTGGCAATCTTTGGATAGTGTTCCATGTCTACTCAATAAATAAGGCTGGCGACCTTTTCCAGTTCGCTCTGGTCATCTTCAATATCGTTGCATGCCTTGGTGTTCATGTAGTGCTGGGGAACGACGTTTCCCTGATCGTTGCAGCCACCCGCCATGCGCGGCGTCTTATGATTAAGTTTGTCCGGTCGCTTCGTGCTTGGCGGAGGATAAGAAGCTGGAATCGGATTCGACGGATTCATCTTGCTCCAGATGCTCAGAACCGCGCTCTTCTTCTTCGAGCTGAAAGCGTCGTACGCCGCCTGGGCCGCTGTTGGACCATTCGGTCGATTCACGGTCGGACGATATCGTTTAGGCGCATCACGGTGTTGAGGTATGTCAAAATGGAGTGCGCAGCCCTGGTTTTCCTTCGTTTGAACATTCGGGCAACTCGGCTGACCGTCCTTTCTTGCCTTGCGCTGCCTGGCCTTTCTTCTGTTCATCCGCTTGAGCGTCGCAGTTAGTCGATCTTTGTCGGCCTGCTTGTCCGGCACTTTGATCAAGCTGATCTGCTTTCGCCAGAAGGCGCCTGCCGTCATCACCGGATACGGTCTTCTGGTCTTGGGGTCCTTCTGCCACTTATGCAAAGGGTTGCCGCAACAGGGGCATTTGCCGGCTTTGATGGCCACCTTGGCTTGTTTCATGTCTTGTGTTTCACTCGTAGGCGCCGGTGGCGTTGCGCCGATCTGCGAGGCGTGATTGCTTGTTGTTATGTCGATATGCCGGCAAACGTTCTTGCCCTCGAACTTCACCGTCATCGCCCAGGCCTGGAAGTAGGTCTTGCCCGTGATTTGGTGGGTTATGACAGACGCGCCAAAGCTTCGGGTGGCCGCCTCGTTGCCCAGAGGCGATGATTTGTAATAGGACTTTTGGGCCAGCGCGGCGGGTTTGCCGCCGATATTGACCGTCTCGGACCCTTCCTTGAGGTCTTTCGAAAACGATGTGTCAGGATAGGGAACCGGGATAGGCCCGGCTGGCGGCGAAGGCGGCGACAGACACACGTCGGGAAAGCGCGCCAATGATTTGTTCATACCATTCTTGCCGGCGATTTCCCACTTCTCGGCGAAGACGTCCTTTGTCATCGGTCAACCCAGCCTTCTGGGCGCCACAATCGCTGCGGCCTTTGGGCCGAAGCAAGAGCTTGCATGAAGCGCAGCGAGCTTTCCCGGCGCATAGTTGCGCGCATAGGCTTGCTCGGCCCAGGCGAACTGGATGATGCCGGCGGCGGCGCCGCTGTCGCCAATGCAATCCGCTGCGTGCCAAACGTCTTGGCAGGGCCGGACTTCACGCATATTGCGCATCTGGGCCAGCACCAACTCTTCGAAAGCGTAGGCTTCGCCTGCAACGTCGGACAGGCGAAATGATACTTTGTGCATCGGCATATGCGCGGCTGCCAATGCATCTCTCAGCGCGGCGCTCAATCCGTCAGCCCGGAACGGCGTCTCATTGAACAAGGTCGATCCTTCAACGCCAAATCCGACGCCCAGAATATCGATCGCGGTCGACGTCGCGGCATCGCGCGTCACCACTAGCATCCCGGCAGCTTCACCAGGAACCAGTCCGTCGGTGACTGCACTGGTTTTCAATCGCTGATGTAGATCAAGCCACGACAACGTGCGCGCATCCACCAGGCTATCGACGGCAACGATGATGCATGCGGGATATCCTTCGCTCTTCAAAAGCGTTTCGGCATGCGACAATGCGGTGAAAACCGCGACGGGTCCGCCCGCGATATGCAGCAGCTTCGGTCCGGTTAGCCCACGTCCGTTCGGCAAAGTTATGCCTGCCAGAATCCCTTTGAGCCGGCCTCCAGGAATTTCATTCTCACGCGTGCACAAGAGGAGAGGCATCTGCCCCCAGGGCAGACCTGTTACGGTATCAGCATCGATTTGTTCGAATGCCAGTCTGACGAGCGCCAAGATGCGGTCGCGACCGCGGAGACGAGGTGGCACCGCATCGACAGTGGCGCCAATGATAGGCTCGCCCTCGGAATCCTCGTATGCCAACTCGGCGAAAGCTGCTATGCGTCCCCGCATGGCCGCGATCGAGCTTGCCGGGGTGTAGCCGACCGGGGTGACCAGGCTAATGCAGGCGACGCAACTCATGACAGGCGCCGTCGGCTTTTCAGAGCTTCGATCGCTGCGCCCAATCCAGGGTAGTGTGGCTTGTCGTCATCTTCCGGGATGAGATTAACGCCAACCTGAACTTCCTGCAGTTTCACTATCTTGCGGGGCAGCTTGGTGCCGACCCGCCCGACAAGCACGATCTTTCCTTCATGCGGGATGATGGTGAGCGTGTCCGGAGTGACCGCCTTGCGCTCGATGCGGTCCTCGTAAACAAAACGGACCGGCACCGAGAGCCCCGGCAACTGGACTTTAAATCGGCCATTTTCGGTCATACCCACGCAACCGAACACCATTCCTCCTCTGAGCAGGCCAAGCCATTGGTCCTGCGGCGCCGCCTGGAAATAGCGGTCATCAAAATCCGGCGGCAAGTAGGGAAAAATATTGTCGAGCCAGTGCTTGTCATAGGTGCCCGCATATTGCGCGCGCTGTTTGGCGAAGCGCGGCACCGGGCCGAAGCCAATCGGCTTCACGCGGTCGTTCCAGATGCGGACACGCGATTGCGGGTGCTCCACGCACGGCAACAGGACGCCGTCGGGATCGGCCTGGCTCACCAGGAAGCCGGTGCCGATGGGGTTCACGCCATCGCCATGCGGCTTCTCGGGATCTGTCCTGTCAGTTCCGCCGAAAGTGAGATGCCACGCGAGAGGCATGCTGACAAAGGGCGTAGTCCGTGAGGCCTGTACACCCAGACCTGTCTTGAACCAGCGCCTTTGCCCAGTGAGGATGGCGCGTTTATCGATGCCAGGCCCGATCAGCGCAACTTCCATCGATTCCACTGGACGGCCGCTTGGTGCGACCGCCTGGGCGTCCAGCAGCACTTCGCATTTTGGCTTGACCGGAACGAAATCGCTTTCGACGCGTACCGACGTCGTCTCGGGGTCGCCGTAGTGCGTGTCTGCAAATACAAAAGGCGATTGCTCCTTCGCGGGTATGCAATTGCCTTGTGCATCGACGTCGAACGTTGCCCGGACAACGGCAACACAGAACTTCACGCAATGCTTGTCCTGATAGGGAAAAGTCTCGGCGAGGAACGGTGTGGTGTTCCGGCTGACGAACATCAGATTTGCCCCTGCATCAGCTGGTCTCCCAGTTGGCGGCGAAGATTTGTTCAAGCGTCGCTTGCGGAGATTGCGGGTCGATGTCGAAAATGTCCGAGCGGGCGGTCCACATCACCATGTCGTCGATGACATCTCCGTCCTCCACAATGGGCGGCGCGGGCAGGGCGGTCAGTGCGGCATCCAGTTCGTCGGGCGTGAGCTCACCGCGTTGGGCGGCGAAGGCCGCAGCCTCGATGCTGTCGAACCATTCGTCGCCCTGAGCAAGCTGGAGAGGAGCTTCGGCAAGCCGCGCGACGACGCTCAGCGGGAACTGCCTGCCGACTCTATCGGCGCTCTGCAAGATGATGCCCGCCGATGCGCCGAAGGAAGCAGGGCCGGCGAGAAAGCGCAGCGCCGTACTCTGCGGCCAGGCTGCCGAACCCACCAGCGGGACAAGATGCTGTGCCAGCCAACGGTCCCAGACGCGCACAAAGTCTCCCGGCAGCCGCCGCGTGACGAAATCGCCCGTAGCAGGCATTTTGCCGTAAAAGCCGGGCAGTATCATATCTGGGGCGGACATGAGAACTTCTTGAACATCTGAAGATTGTAGGGGTTCTCGACGCTTGCCGCCTTGAGTTGGAAATCGGCGTACATGCCTTTGGTGCCCAGGCGCAGGCTGTAGACGTCCGACAGCGAGGTGCCGGTGAAGCGACCGCTGCGCAACATTCTCAGCCACGCCCAACTGCCGGTCTCGTTGAGCAAGATTTCGGGCGAGCCATCGATCGGCTGGAAGGCAAGCGAGATGACCCCTGTGCCGTCCTTGCCGGGCCACGTCATCGGCTGCGGCCTCGTTGCATTGTTATAGTAGACGAGGTTCTGGCCATCGAGGTTGAGCGTCACGCGCGCGACGTTGGGCGACAGGTCCTTCGGTTCGAGCGTGAAACTCATCAGCGGGCCTGTACCGCCGGGAAAGAGATCGTCGCGGATCCGCCTTGCCTGTTCGAACGCGGCCAGTGCCGAAGGATCAAGGCCGAAATCGGCGCGCCATTTCCACGGCTGCGCTGACGTGTCGACATAGCTGATCAGGTGGTCGTTTATGAAGGTGTCGATCAGTCCTGCCGGTCCGAACAGGCGGGCGAAGTCGCGGACATTGACGTCGACGGCGCTGTCCGGGCTGAAAGGATAGCGGTTGTTGAGTGCTGCCTGGCAGAACGGCAGGATGTC
The DNA here is from genome assembly GCF_040323975.1 of Mesorhizobium sp. M0019. Classification (NCBI taxonomy): domain Bacteria; kingdom Pseudomonadati; phylum Pseudomonadota; class Alphaproteobacteria; order Hyphomicrobiales; family Phyllobacteriaceae; genus Mesorhizobium; species Mesorhizobium sp. M0019. The sequence goes on from NZ_JAMYVK010000045.1 coordinate 40,068, forward strand.
GGCGCGCCAGATGGCGTTGAGCTCCGAGGTGACCGCCTTCTGCGTCAGGCCGCTGGCATCGCCGGCAATGCCGCCCAACCAATCGTCGATCGGGTCGGGCAGGATCTGCGCCTGCCTGGCAACCGCTCCAGTCAGTTCGGCGAGGCCGCCCTGCTTCTTGATGGCGTCCTGAGGATCGGGATTGGCCGTCACCGTCTGCAGCACGTTCGAAAGCGCCGTAAGAGCCACGACCGCTGCGTCGAGCGCCGGCGGCTGGCCGTCGACCTCGGCGATGGCGCCCTTGAGCGGCTTGAAGTGTTCGGCCACCAGATTGCCAGTAAGATCCACTTCGTCGGCGGAACCTGCGCGTGGCAACAGCTTTGCCCCTGTTTTCACAATCTTGCCAAGCTTGCCGAGTTTGCCGAGCAGTTTCGAGCCGCCTTTCGCTGCTGCCTTATTGTCGGCCGGCGCTTCATCGGATCGCGTAAGCTCGGTCTCCTGGACCACCGCGGTAACCAGGCGCTTCAGCGCGGAGTCGGCGCTTGAAAGATCCTTGAGGTTCTCACTGGCGACGTTGAGGTCGGTCAATGGCGCGAGCCTCATGTCGCGCAGGAAGCTGTCCCATTGCGCGATATAGTCGTCGTAATAAAGCTTCAGAATATCCTCTGACAGCGCCGACACCGAGGTTTCGGAATTTTCCGAGCAACCGCCGGCGAACACCGCCCGGTCGAGTGCTGCCTGGGCGGCGACATCCTCGACCCGGTCGAGAATGGCGTCATGGAAGCCGGCATAGGTGAATGCTCCCGAAATGCCGACCCGAAGCGTCTTGTCGGAACGCCGCGCAAAGACCTTGGCGCCGTTGGGGCCGGCGAAGTTGGCAGGAATCCATTCCTTGAGCGCAGCCACCGCCGGGTCGGCCAGCAGCTGCTTGTAGGCACGCGCCGGCAAGGAAATCGTGCAGACGGTTTTCAGTGCCTCCGCAACCAGCGCCTGGTCCGGGGCGATATAACTGGCGTCAACCGCCATGCGACGGATCGCGGCAAGCTGGTGCTCTTCGGCGTCAGCTGTCGGAAAGGGGGCAGCCGCGGCGAATTCAGGCAGACTGTTGACCCACCAGCTCTGGGCGAAGTCTGGATCCATCTGAGAAAGGCCGGTCATCATGCGATAGGTCTTCAGCGCGCCAAGCATGAAGTCCGGATCGCGGATCTGCCGCCACATCGTCGCCTCGAGCAGCGCCACCATGTGCGGCTCGAGAACGTTGCGCAAAGCATGGTCGTAAGTGTCGGTCTGTGCCCGCACCAATTCCGCCGAGGCTGATGGCCCCAGCAAATCCTGTGCCGCGCCAGGCGGCGGGGTGCGGGCATTTGCGACCTCATCCATCGCACTGAGGGGGCCATCGATCGCAGGCTGTTCTACGGATGCCGGGTTTGCCGCGGCCGAGGTCAGTGGCGTTTGCAGCGCCTCGAACTGGCTTGCCTGGGCCGTGATTGCGTTGCGGTTGTCGTAATAGGACCAGGTGAATAAGCCGCTGACCAGCAGGGCGGCTGCGGCACATGCGGCGGCCGCGCCACGCCAGATCCAGGCGCGGCGGCGTTGCGCCAGCGGATCGAAGGTGCCTAGGCCGGCTTCCTTGAAGATGACTTCTGTGAGCAGGTTCTTTAGGAAGAAGCTGCGTTTTTCGACACGCGGCGCGGCCAACGCCCGGCGCGGCGGAAGGCCGAAGGAGGCAGACAGCGCTGCGGTCAGCCGATCGATGGGCGCCCCTTCCTGGGTCGCCGACGTCAGATAAAGGCCACGCAGCCAGGCGGCCTCCTCATACCGGCTTTCGCCGAACATCGCCTCGATCAGTACCTGGATCGGCTCGGACAGGCTGGCGAGTTGGGCGGGAAACCTGAAGATTTCAGCGCGGGCAGCAAGCTTGTCTTCGTCCTCCAGCCGGGGCACCAGCCGCCGCTCGAGCTCGGTTGCTAACGTCGCGATTTCCCGCTCGATGGTCTTTGCATCGACATGCGCGTCGAGTGCGAACGTAGTCCCCCAGACCTGCTCGCGCGCAGCCGTCGACAAACCGCCGAAGAAAGCCTCGAACCCCTTGATCAGGTCGGCTTTGGTCAGCATCAGATAGACCGGAAGGCGGATTTCGAGGCGGTCGTTGAGCTCGGCCAGCCGACGGCGGATCTTGCGGCCATGCGCCTTGATGGCGTCGTCGCCCTCCGAAAGCACATCGATCGAAAGCGCGACGATCACACCGTTGAGCGCGCGACGGCCCCGGTGCTTCTTCAAAAGGTCGAGGAAGCCCAGCCACTCCACTGCGTCGATGTCGGGTTGGCTCTCCTGTTGGACATAGCGGCCTGCAGTGTCGATCAGAACCGCACTCTCCGAAAAGAACCAGTCGCAATTGCGCGTGCCGCCGACCCCTTGCAGGTCGTCGGTCAGGTCGATCGGAAAATTCAACCCCGACTGGCGCAAGGCCGTGGTCTTGCCGGTGGCCGGCGGTCCGACGATCACGTACCAGGGCATCTCGCGCAGGAACTTGCGACCGCCCAGTTTGCGGCGCTTCAACTCGGCCATGACCTCGCCGAACTTGGCTCCGACGGCAGCGACATTCTCTTCGCCGGGGCTGAGTGGCTTCTCTACCGCCGGCGCGGCGATTTCGGCGACGAACATACGGTTGGCACGGATCGCCCGACGCTGGGCGGCGATCAGCCAGATCAGCCAGAAGATGACCAGCAGCGCGATGATGACGATGCGCACATTGTCGGAGGCGAAAGGGTCGTAGGGTCCGACCCTGACGATCGGCCCGAATACCCAGATCACAAAGGAAAGCAGTGTGATGCCAATCAGTGTCCACAGCCAGCGCGATGTCAGGACCGCCCAGAGGAAGCGCAGGATGAACATCTCACAGCCTCTTTTCCACCAGCACCTCAACGCGCCGGTTCAGGGCCCGGCCCTCGCGCGTGCCGTCATCGGCCACTGGATCCGTGGCTGCCCGGCCCTCGGAATGGACGCGTTCCTGCGGCACTCCGTTTTGTACCAGCATGTCGGCAATGGTCTGGGCGCGAGCCTCTGACAGTCGCTGGTTGGTCGACAGCGGATTGGTTCTTTGCAGAGGAACCCCGTCCGTATGTCCGACCACAGTGATGTTGCCGATCAGGTCACGATTGGCGAGGATCACCTTGGCGATCGAGCCGATCAGCGGCTCGAATCCTTCCGTCAGTGTTGGCCGCGACGACTGGAACAGTTCGGGGTTGGAGGCCTGGATGACCAGCTTGGCCAGCGAAACGCTCTCCGTGCCGCTGAGAGCCGATCTGAGATTGCCCGGCGCCCCGGCCTCAAATTCGGGCAGTAGTGCAAAATCCACAGTCTCCGGCGGCGGGACATCGACCGTCGGCGACACGCGGCTGATGTCGCCACGGGTCGGCGGCGGCAAGGCGCGGACCAGCGCTGAAAGCTCAACCGCCTGGCTGCTTAGTCCCATCGAGAGCCCGACATAGGTCGCGGTGGCGATGACCGCCGCGGCCAGGGCCATCACCCAGATCGGAACGATGAAGCGCTGCGGCTCGTCGGATGCGATGACGCCTTTCCAGTTCGGCGACAGCGGTGCATTCTCGGCGTCGGCATCGCGCAGGAAACGTGCCGCGGCCACACGAACGGCATTGAGCGAGCGATCGCCCGACCGGCCGGGCACGCGATACTTGCCGCGAAAACCCAGTGCCAGGCAGTCATACTGGAGTTCCAGCAATTCGCGATCGCGGTTCGGATGGCGTTCCAGTTCATCGAGCCGTGTGAAGAACTGCGTGCCGGCGTCGACGTCGCCGCGCAACATGACCACAAGCGGCTGACGCGGCCATGCGCTGGCCCCGCCCCAGGGCGTGTTCAGGGCGAGATCGTCGAGCAAGGCCGCCACCACCCATGCTGCCTGATCGGCCCGCTCCATCGACGACCCCGCCGCCATTGCCGTGTCGCGTGCCCGAACCAGTTCTTCGAGCAGCCGGGTGCGTAACACTTCCGGATTCTCCGGTGGCAGCGCGCTTTCAAGCTCAGGCGCAAACTCGAGCAGGGGCGCGAAGGCGTTGACAAGGCCGTTCGGGTGGGTGCGCGAGCGTTTTACCGGCCCGCCCGGCAAGGATGCCGCCATGGGTCGCGGCATCGGCGTGCCGGTCAGCCTGATGCGAGTGCGTTCGCGATCCTCCGACAGTCCGAAAGGATCATCCCGGCTCATGGTTTCACCTGTTCACCGAATAGCAGTCCACCTGCGGTTCGCTCGGCAGCACACCCGAAACGCCAATGACGAAGCCTGGGGCACCGAGCAGCGATGCCCAGTGCTCGCTTTTCTGGTCGAGCTCAAGGCACAGCCGATCGCCGTCGTAAGGAATCTCGCGCGGTTGCGAATGAAGCGGTTTCAGCGGGATGCCGGGCAGGCGGGACTTCCATAGGCCCTCGAACTCATCGGCCGAGCCCACGGTCGCCTGGTTGACGAATATCTTGCGCAGCGCGTCCTCCGAGAGTTCCGAACCGACCCGGATGACGATCCGGCTGGCCACCAGCAGCTTCGGATTGTCGATGCGGATTTTCCAAACATTGGTCGAATGGCGCATGACGGGCAGCGCGCGCGATTTCGGCTCGATGTAGCGCAGGCTCAGGATCAGTGAGCGCAATGCATCCGCCAGCGCCGAAAACGGTGGGCCGGGCGCCATGTGATCGTAAGCCGGCAGTTCGCCCAGTCGCCGCGCGCTCGAGCCGTAGGTCGCCATCGAACCGGCAAGCCCGGCCAGTTCGAGGTAAAGTTCGGCCGGATGGAAGACATCCTGCGCCAGCATATGGGCCAGTCGCGGACGCGCCGCGTTGGCGAGGTGGAGCATCAGCAGGTCTTCGACGCTGCGCCCTGGCCCGCCCATGACCATCTTGCCATGCGCCTCGGCGATCTGGTCGAGGCCTGTGACGACTTCCAGAAGCAGTTGCCGGTACCAGGCCACTGCACCAGTAACCAATGCCGGTGGCAGGAACGTCTCGTCCAGCGAAACGCCGCCATCGGCACGAACCCCCTTGATGTCGGCTATCGGCAGGGCGGTATAGCCGCCGACCGATTTGCCGGGTGCAAGCAACAGCGATTGCGGCCGGGCGATTTCGATTTCTTCGGGGTCTGAACCGCCCTGAACGGCATCGCGCACCGAAACGATCCGTCCATGATAGCGCGCACCGCTTTGCGGCGCATGCGCCGGATCGAAGCCAATGCCGCCGGCCGGCTCGAGCGGCAAGGCGACCAGCACCGGGCCGGCGCCTGTATCCGGGGTGACCGGCAGCGGACGCGGCGCGTCCATAAGATCCGGAATGGAGAAGGGAGTTCCGTCCGGGAAAATGCCTCGTGCAGACAGGATCGAGATCTGGCCGGCATCGAGCAATGCCTTATCCAGGGTCAATTGCTGAAAGCCGAACGTATGCAGCTGGCCGGCCTGCAACGCGCCGCGCACAGTCGCCTCGAAGAAACGATCCTGCTGCTGGAAATGCTGGGTCCGCAGAAAAAGGCCCTCGGACCACAGCACCCTATTTGCATCGCTCATCCGGCTACTCTCTCAATCGAGCTCCGCTTGCCTTGGCCGTCAGGCGGAAATGCCGCCGCTGCCGAGTGTGACATTGATCGTAAAGTCTGATCCGGGCGAAACCGATTTGGTCGTCCGCCAGTTTCGCCCGCCAGGCTCACGGATGAGTGCAACGAAACCCAGGGCCGTCGCATCCGGTTCAACTGTAATGGTCTTGGTCGCGGTTTTTCCAGGCCCGACGGCGATCTGGTCGGATCCGATGAGATCACCTGCCAGTGCCGAGCCGGCATCCCCCTGCAAGGCAAAGTAGTCGGCGGAGTTGAACTTACCGGTGCTGCGCAGCCGCGTGACCAGCACCGTCACTGGCCGGTCGCCGCCGCCTGGTCCAGGGTTCATGCCGCCCGCCCCTGTCAGCTTCACGGTGATGACCGACGGTTTTGGCGGCCCGGCGCTTTGACAGGCCGTAAGCAGCCCGGTCGCACCCAAGGCAACGATAAATTCGCGTCGATCGATCATGTCTTACTCCTCCTCATATGCATCCCGAAAATCGGCGCCGATTTCGCCGAGAAAGCTCTTTTCCGCGCTCTCGGCGATTTCACGATGGCGTTTCTGGTAGAGCTCCCACAGCTTGGCGCCGCGCCCGCCCGACAACAGCGTGCCGATCGCGGAACTCGATTTCAGCTCTTCTTCGATGGCTGCCGGCTCAAAACGGTCGACCATCCGCCGCAAGGCAGCCTGCACGCCGCGCCAGGCGCGCACGTGATGCTGTGCCAGATCGCGAACCGCATCCGCGATAGCCGCTTCGCCGGCGAGAAATCCGGGGCTGCGTTCGGCGATGAGCGTCACGATTGCGTCGTCGACCGTCGGCAGAAACTTGAGTGGATTGACCTCGGAGGCTCCGACCATTGTCTGGGCAACGCGGGCATTTCCCTTTTCTTCGGCACGCTTGCGCAGCAGCTGCATCAATCCTTCCATCATAAGCCGGTATTCGCGGCCGAACTTTTCCATCTCGGCGACGGCGTCGCGCCCGGGAAAATCGGCTTCCGCGACACCCATACCGCGCAGGAATGCGGTGCGAAGCGCCATGTCGGCGTGCTGCCTCGCAGGCGGCTGGCGGCTGGCGGCTGCGCCTGCCCGTATTGGGGGAGGGGCATCTGCCCCTCGCACGGGCACGTCCCAGGGATTGGCCGCTTGCAGTGGCTGGGCGTCGCGCTCGCGCTGCCCGGTTGAGCTGGCGCCGCTTCCCGGGTTGGGCGCTGCGGCTGGACCAAAACCGAAGTCGTCGTTGAATTCCGGCAGCTTTGTCGTCGCAGGCTCCGTAGCGCCGTTGGGGAACGACACCGACTCGAGGCCAAATGGGTCTGTCTGCTTGGGTGCGCTGGCTGGTTCTGGATAGTTTGCGGTGTCTTTGGATACTGGTGTTGCGATCGGATCGAGGCTGAACGGGTCGTCGAAAGCAGGCGAGCTGCGCTGTCTGGAATTGGCGCGTTCGAACGCACCCGGGATCGGCTGCTCGAACGGGTTCGGCAGCTCGGCTGGACGTGGCCGCTGCGGCTCTTCTTCCACGGCGGCTGAAAAGAAATCGTCACGGCCGATGCTGACCGGCGCCCGCGACGCCGGCGGTGAGCGCTCCGGAACCGGCGCTGCGGCTGCTGCTGTGGCTTGGGCACTCGACGTCTGCAGATCGACATGCACGATGTAATCGCCCAATCTCAGCCGCATGCCATTGCGAAGACGCGTCGACTTGCCTGGGCCGAGCGGGCTGTCGGAGTCGTCTATGAACAATCCGCTGCTCGACGTATCGGTGACGAAATATCCGTCGCGCCCACCAGTGATCCTGCAATGGGCGCGTGAAACGAACATGTCGGGATCGTCGATCTGCCAGCCGGCGTCCGCGCTGCGGCCGATCACCAGTTCCCCCTCGTCAAGCCGGGTCTGCCGTACCGCCTGGGTGCGTGGCCCTTGCTCCAGCGTCAGCAGCAGACTCATGCCGCGACCTCCGCCCCTTCCTGCCGCCAGCCGACTAATGTCCGCAGCCGCATGTCGTCAGCATCGCCCCTTTCAGCGGGCCGCGCAAGCCACGCGGTCCGGGCGAGTTGCACGGTTCCAATACGCGGCGGCGGAACGGCATCGCGCGCCAGCACGATGCGCAGATCGACGTCGAGCGATGCGCCGACCATGTCGCTAACGGCTTGCTTGAACAATTTGAGGCGTTGACCGCCCGGCAGGAACGCCTTGAATTCCTCATAGCCCAGCGGGCCGACGCGGAGCTCGATCCTGCTTTGACGGTTGAAGACGCGCGGACCGATCGTCGCTCCCCGACCGAGCCCTGCGTAGGCTTTGCCAACGCGGGTCTGGAGCGCGGCTGGTATGGTCATCCAGGCAGCGATGAACTCCCTGATCTGGACCGGCACCTTGAACGCCTCGGCCAAGAACAGCGTCAGCCGCTCGGGGCCGTCGACCTGATTGGCAAGCGAAGCGGCCTGGCGCAGCTTCACTGCGTCCAGTTCGGGGTTGTGGGTGCCGGGAAGTCCTATTCCCGCCATGGCTTCAAGCATGGCGCGAACGCGCCCACCTACCGGGCGCTCGACCTGAACCGCCGGATGCGCATCCGCCCACGCCCTGTAATACAGCGCAATCATGCGGTTCTGAAGAATGTTGACGAAGTCCATGAACGTCGTGTCGCTGGTCTGCTGCGCATCGGCGCCGGTGAACCAGCGTTGCGACAGGCGATCGAGTACCCAGCGCGTCAAATGCAGGGGCATCGGACCTTCAGGTCCCATCAGACCAATGTTTGCGACCGTGACCCGAGCGGGCGCTTTGTCAGTCGCTTCGCGGAATTCTGCCAAGTCCTTGGCGAAAAAGCTGAGACGGACATGCTGCCCCAGCCGCGAGGGCTCGCGCTCCGGCGGGCCGGAATAGCCGAACAGCCCGCCTCTTCGTTCGAGTCGCCGCAATAACTCGAAGAAGTCGAATGCATCCGACAGCTCTTCGGACCGGCCAGGCTTGTCTAGATCAGGTAGCGATTGCCGGGCGTCATCGGCCATGGCACATCCTCCTGCTTCTGCAGCAGCCATGTGCGGGTTCGCACAAAGCCATTTATTCCGGCATGACGGGCAAACAGCCGTGCCAGCAAGGCCGAAAGCAGCAAGGTGCTCTGCCCCGCCAGAACCGATTGATCGACATGCAATGTCACCTCCGTGCCTCGTCCGAAGCACATCGGCCCATCGATCTGTAGCCGTTCGATGACCGACCGGGAGTCGATGCGCACGATCGAGTGCACATTGCGGGCCAGGCTCGGGTCTCCCCTGTCGGCGTAAAGCTCAAGCAGCGCATGCAGCGGATCGACGCCGCGACCTTCCTTTGCAAGGCTTAGAAAGTTGAGCGCGAGCTGCGCTACAAGCCGCCAGGCGAGATTGTCGGCTCGCGATTCACCCGCCGCGCCCGCCGGCAGCGCTGCGGGGATGGCTGGGCGAGGCGGGCGCAATGCGCCGAGAAGCCGGATCGTCTCGACCGGATCGCCGGCTTCCAGAGTCAAGGTAGGGTTGTCGTCAAGAATCGGCAGATCGCGGTTGGTGCAGAGCGCCACGACGTCGACGCGCTTCAGCGGCCGGTTCGGAGGACTTTCCGCGGGACGCGAAATCGCCAGGAAAACGTCGTCGCCCGTGTATGAAGTACGGGTGAGGCCGTCGCGCCGTTCCTCCTCCGTCGGGCGGCGTGGGCGCCGTTCGGTGGAATAAACCCAACCGCTGCCGCGGTTCTGTCCCAGGCTGAAGAGCTCCGGGATTGCGGCGTCGCTCCCCTCGCTGTCGGCGTCCTCGACGCGGATAACCCGATAGATTTCGAAGTCCCGCGCTCTCGTGCGGTCGGCATGCAGCACCTGCCGCGTCTTGCGTGGATCGAGCTCGACGACGTTGCACTCACGTTCGAACAGATTGATGATCGGCGTTGCGAAAAGTTCAAAATCGGCCGCCGTCACATCGGCAACTTCAGGCACCGGACGCCTGAAGATGAAGATGATCTCGAGTTCGGCTGTGCATGTGCGCACGATGGGCTGCAATCCCGAAACCCGAGCATAATGAAAGCGCTCCGGCATCATGAAATATTCGCGCAGAAGACGGTACCCTTCGAAGGTCGGACGTGTACGAGGCATCAGCGCCTCGTCATCGTTGATGCCGACCATTTCAGGTACCGGCAACGGCGATATCGGGTTGGCCTTGCCTTCCGGCCGTGCACCAACGGCCGCGCAGGCGCCGAAAATCGCGTCGAAAAGCAGTGGTGCCTTGGTGCGCGCGGAAAAGTAGAGATCAAGCCGGTCGAGCGACAGTTCGTCGAGCTTGCCTTTTCCGGTACGAGCCAGCGTGATGCGAAGCGCCGCCTCGCCATCCACACCGCCGATCCGCGCGATGCCGGCTGCAGCCAAGGCGCTGCGATCCTGAAAATAGCCGACCGAGGTGATGGCAAGCGGCCACAGCGTGGTGTCCTGGGCGGTGGTGAACGTGCAACGCGTCGACAGGCCTGGCTGGAGGCTGGAAACCAGACGCGTATTGCGTTTGACGACATGGCCCCCAATCATTGTCTGGACCTGCTGGCCGGGTTTGAACACCACCACGGCCGTTGCCGGCGCCGGCGTGACAAGATCGGGATAGAGAACATCAAGGACGGCGCGCGAGAAACGCGAGCGTTCCGCATCGACCTTGAGTCGGGTCCGCGCGGCCAAGAAAGCAACGCCGTCAAGCAGCCGCTCGACGTAAGGGTCCGGACAGGGGACCGTATCGAGTGAAAGGTTGCGCGCCACCGCGGGATGCATGTCGGCAAATTCTGCCGCGAGCGCGCGGATATGGGTCAGTTCCTCCTCGTAATATTCTACGAAGACCCGGTCCATCTCAGGCTTCCCTAAATTCGGTCCGAGCCAAGCCGTTATCGAGATTGATCGTGGTGCGCAGGCGCATGCGTTCGGGCGTGGGCGTCATGATCAACACCGCATCTATCTCGATCTTCAGGCCCACGGTTTTGTCGCCAAGGGTTACCGCAACCTTTGTTGTACTGTCCTTGAGACGCGGCTCGAAGGTGGCAAGCACCGAGCGGATCTCGCGCGCAAGGGCCTCGCGATCAAAGTCGCGGGAAGAACGGCCCGAGAAGGAAGGCACTCCGTAATTGACGACGCTGCGACGCACCTCCGGAAAATCGGCGAGCGACGGTGGGTTGTCCGTGGCCTGTTCGCTTTCAAGGTCGGAAAGCAGCGGAACGGCCTCGAAGCGCTCGGTATTGAACAAAGCCTCGACATCGCGCCGCACGGCCTCCTTGAGCACACGCGCCGACACCACCACGCCGCGGCTTTCGATTTCAGCGCGGTGCTGGCTCTGAAAGGCCAGGCGATGCAGACGCCGCTTCTGGTCGGCCGTCAACTCCGCGTCGGTGTCGATGAGCCGCGCGCTGGCCGCAACAAGATTGTCCAGCCGCTCCGCGCCAAGCTCGTCCTGCAGTGCCTGGCGCAGCCCGTCTATCTCGGAGGTCATACCCGGCAGATCGTTTACGAGGCGGTCCCATAGAGAGGGCTGGACGGCTTCGCGCTTTGCTCGCGAGCTGCCGCTACCCAGCGACTTGTCCGCGCCGGGCCGCCGGGCCTCACTTGCCGACATAGACATCCATTTCGATTTCGTCGTTGTCGTCGTAGACGAACTTTATTTTCTTGTAGGCAAAGCTGACCTCTTCCTCGATCAGGTCCTCCTCATCCTCGGCCTGCGACATGTCGTATTCCATGATCGAGGCGTCGGTGAGTGTGACGACCAGGTAATCCTTGGTCTCGCCATCAATGGTCCGCCGTGCCGAAAACACGACTTCGTCCAGGGCCTTGTTTTCGAACAGCGCCTTTTTCAGGTAGGGCGAGGACTTGTCATAATGCTTGGTGAACTTGATCATACCCAAGGACACACGACCGCGGCGCGAGAGCGAGTTTGGATCATAGGGTGCGATCATCTTGTAATCGACGCCATGGATTTCGATTTCGTCCTCATGGCCATCACGAGTGCTTGGGCCTTTGATATCCGGAACCTTTAGAAAGCCATCAATCTTCGTATTTGTGGGCATTGTCTTTCTCCACCGCTTTCAAAAACCAAGATGTTGTTGCTGCAAATCAAGTCTTTACGGACGGAAGTTCCGAAACCAGCCGGAGCGAGGCATTGATACCCTCCAGCTGATAATGCGGGCGCAGATAGAAGCGGGCATTGTAGTAGCCTGGGCGTCCCTCCACGCTGTCCACCTGAACCTCGGCGGCGGCGAGCGGGCGCTTGGCGCGCGCCTTGTCGTCGGCAAAGGCCGGGTTGGCCAGCACATACCGGTTGATCCATTCGGTCAGCCAGATCTGCATGTCGGAGCGCTCCTTGAACGAACCGACCTTGTCGCGCGCGATCGCCTTGAGGTAGTGGGCAAAGCGCGAGACCGGGAAAAGGTAGGGCAGGTTGGCGCTCAGCCGCTCGTTGGCCTGCGCATCGGGGTCGACCAGCCGTCCCGCCCTTGTCTCGTCGTCCTGCAGCGAATGGGCGCCAATGAACGCGGCGAGATCGGTGTTCTTTCGATGCAGGATGGGCATCAGGCCGAGCTTGGCCAGCTCCGCCTCGCGCCGGTCGTCGATGGCGACCTCCGTCGGACATTTCATCGCTATCGAGCCATCATCGGTCGGGAAGCTGTGCACTGGCAGGTTGAGGACCGTGCCGCCATTTTCGACGCCGCGGATCTGCGTACCCCAGCCATAGAGCTTGTGGCTGCGGTTTATGTTCACGCCCATCGGGAAGGCAGCGTTCATCCAGACATATTTGTTGTGGTCGCCATGCACCTCCTCCTCGAAGGTGAAGCCCTTCACCGGAACGGTATCGGTACCATACGGCAGCCGCGCCAGAACGCGAGGCATGGTCAGGCCGATGTAGCGTGCATCCTCGCTCTCGCGCAGCGACTGCCAGGAGGCATAGGCGGGGTTGGAGACGATCTGCTGCAGGTCCTGCGGATTCGGCAATTCCTGCCAGCTATCCATGCGGAACAGGCGAGGCGAGGCAGCTGCGATAAAAGGCGTGTGCGCTGAGGCGCAGACGCCGGAGATGTTGCGCAGCAGACCGACGTCGCGCGGGTGGTTGGAGAATTCGTAGGCACCGATCACACAGCCGATCGGCTCGCCGCCAAGCATCGAATACTCGTCCGTGTAGACTTTCTTGAAGATCGGGCTCTGATCCCACATCTGGCCCTCATAATCCTCAAGCGTGTCGGCCAGCTGCTCCTTGGAGATGTTCATCACGCGGATCTTCAGCTTCTGATCCGTCTCGGTATTGTTTACGAGATACCACAGGCCACGCCATGTGCCCTCCATTTCGCGCACTTCCGGCGCGTGCAGGATCTCGTTGACCTGTTCGGAAAGCATCTTGTCGATTCCGGCAATCAGCGACTTGATCGACTTGATCGCATTCGACGAGATGGTCGTGGTATCGGAACGTGTCTGCGCTGCAAGTGCGAGATTGCGCACCAATTGCTGCAGCTTTTCGCTGTCGTCCTTCTTGACCTTGAAATCCTTCTCGAGGAGCCCGCTGAATTCTCCAAGATCGATGGTTTCCGCCTCGGCGACGGCGGCGGTTTTTTGCTGTTCGGCCATGGTCATTCCCCTGCCTTGTCGTCCGCCAGTGCCTGGCTGGCGATCTGGCCAAGAAGCGGTTCATTGTTCAGCAGTTGCGCAATGCGCTTTTCGGCGTCGACGCGCCCGTCCATGAAGCCGAGAAGTTCCTCGAGTTGGCGGCGCATCTTGAGGATTTCGGCCAATTGGGGCACCTGCTCGGCAATCTTGTCCGGCGCAAAATCGCCCATCTTGGTGAAGGTAAGGTCGAGCGCCAGCTCCTCGTCCCGCTCGGCGCCTTCAGCCTGTGGCAGCGTATTCTTCACGCGGGCTTTCACGCGTGGTCCAAGTGCCTCCATGAAACGCGGAAACCGGTTCGCATCGGTCTCGACCAAGGAGCGGTCCAGCACCGACTTGGCCGCTTCCTTCGTCTGCGAAGCCCCCGAAAGATCGGCCATGACGGCCATGACAAACGGCAGCTCGATTGTCGTTGGACTGCCATAGGTTTCCACGTCATAGGCGATCTGCACCCGCGGCGCGCGATTTCGTTCGATGACCTTGGCTTTGCTTTCGGCTGGCATTGCTTGCTACCTTTCATCCTTCTGAGCCGTCTTCTTGGCATCGGGAACGCCGGCAAGAAGCCGGAACTCCTTCAGTCCCGACGGGGCGAGGTCTTCCATCAGTTCAACAAAATCCATATGCACCATCCGGCGCACACGGCGGGCGAGGTGGGGAATCGGGCTCGACGGTTCGGTACGGTCATAGAAGGCGACGACGAGGTCCAGGCATTTCACCACGTCGTCGCGCGAAGAAATCCGGTCGGGGAGTCCGGTGCTCGAGTCCGCGTAGCTAGCCACACTTGCCATTGTATCGGCTCCATGACCGTTTCGGGCAGGCATTACCGGTTCTGCAGGCAAAGGGGACGGCTTTGCCGAGCCATTCGCCATCGCGCCGGCAGCCGAGTTGCGCTCGAGGGTTGTCAGCAAACGCTGCAGGAACCGTTTTAATTCCGGAATGGTGGTCCCGCCGCTGCCTTCAAGGCGAGCATTGAGGGCTGTCTCGACCGTATCCAGTGCCGCGACCGCCGCGCGCGCATCGGCGATGAGCGACTGCATTTCCTCATTGGCTTGATCCGCCTGTGCCGCGCACCCGGCACGAACCCGGTTCAACAGTTGTCCGTGCGCACTGACAAGCGCTGCCTTTTCGGCCGCATTCAATCCTGACGCTGCTTCTTGCAGCATGACGCGGTCGTCGAGTGCAGCGTGTTCCAGGTCGCGTCCGCTGATCGGCCCGATCGAGCGTGGCGCAAAGAAAGTCATTTGACGCAGGTTGGCCAGCAGCCCGTCCTGACCGTTTTGAAGATCGAGCAGCGCGTTGATGCGGCGCAAGGCGGCCTCGCGAGGCGACGTGTTGGGCCGCAGCGCCGGGTGCATGGATTCCCAATGCTGGTCGAATGTCCGCCCAATAAGCGTCAGACCCTGCGCCAAGCCGGCCAGTCCCTGCTCGTTGGCCAGTGCGCGTGTGACAATGACAATCAGGCGCAGGTCGCGACCACGCGCGCGCAATGCCTCGGCCTTGGTGAGCACTGCTGGCCAGTCGACGGGAATGGTGCTTTGCGAGACCGGCCTGTTGTTGCCGTCATGGACAACCTTGACCTGGGGCTCCGTCAGGCGCTCCAGTTCGTGAAACGCCGGATCGTTACGCAAATCCTCTCCCGACGGAATTTCACCGTCGAGCGGAGCAAGCCAGAGTGCGACGTCGATCACACCGATCCCCCAGTCACCGGCCCTGAGGCCGACCTGCTCCTACGTTATCACACGGTTGCGCTTTTCCACAATTCAGCGAGTGCGGAAAAAATTAACAAAAGCTAATGCAGCCTTGTCTTGATTGTGGAATCCGAAAGGCGTGATTGCCGAGCCCTGGACCGGAAATGTCGTGCCTGGGATGTCAGGCTCGTGGTTGTTTGCAGCCGGCGACGCAGGATCTTCCACCAATGATGGGAGCCCGCATAATCGGGGATCGAAACCTTTGTTCATCCTGTACTTTGTCAAGCGGCTGCTTATGTGGCAGGTTATCGACTTGCAGAGTGCAGGAGCACTTCGATGGAACAGCGCCGGTCATCGCAGAGTTTCAAGCGCAAGGAACTGGTCGGAAAGCTCAATCCTCTAGGGTTGCGCGCCTTCAAGGCAGCGGCCGACAGTGCCAAACTGCGCGGCAATCCTTACGTCGAACTCGTCCACTTCATCGAGCAGTTGGTGCTCTCCGACCGCTCGGATGTGCAAATGATGATCGCCGATGCGGGACTGGATGCGAGCCGACTTACGGCCGATATGACGCGTGCGGTGGACAAGCTGCCTTATGGCGCAACCTCGATCGAAGAGTTTTCCGACCATATCTTCCACGCCATCCAGGAGGCCTGGAATCTGGCAACACTGGAATTCGGCGTGGAGGAGGTCCGCAGCGCGCATGTTCTGCTTGCTTGCCTGAAGACACCGGTGCTGGAAGGCCTGCTGTCGAAGATCAGCGGCGAGTTCGACAAGATCGACGCCGACGCCGTCGTGGCGCGCTTCGCCGATGTTACGGAGGGCTCACTCGAAGCCGGCGCTGCGCCAACGGTCACCGCGACAGAGGCGCCGCGGCGGGCTTCGGGCGGGGATTCGGCACTGGCCAAATATGCCACCGACCTGACCCAGCGCGCCCGCGACGGAAAGATCGACCCGGTCGTCGGCCGCGATCCGGAGATCAGGCAGATTGTCGACATATTGATGCGACGCCGCCAGAACAATCCGATCCTGACCGGCGAGGCGGGCGTCGGCAAGACTGCAGTCGTGGAGGGTTTTGCTCTGCGCATCGCCAAAGGCGATGTGCCGCCCCCACTGCAGGGAGTGAGCGTGCGCATGCTCGACGTCGGATTGATGCAGGCAGGCGCAAGCGTAAAAGGTGAATTCGAAAAGCGGCTGAAGGCTGTAATCGACGAGGTTCAATCGTCCGAGGCGCCGGTCATCCTCTTCATCGACGAAGCCCATACCCTGATAGGCGCCGGTGGTGCTGCCGGAACCGGCGACGCTGCCAATCTGCTCAAACCGGCGTTGGCGCGCGGCGAGCTTCGCACGATAGCGGCTACGACGTGGGCGGAATACAAACAGCACATCGAGAAAGACCCGGCGCTGACCCGCCGCTTCCAGGTGGTAAAGATCGACGAGCCGTCGGAAGGGGTGGCCATTCTCATGTTGCGCGGGGTGGCCGGCGTCCTGGAACAGCACCATGAGGTGCAGATATTGGACGAGGCGATCGACGCGGCGGTCGCCCTGTCGCATCGCTACATCCCGGCGCGGCAGTTGCCGGACAAGGCGGTCAGCCTTCTCGACACCGCCTGCGCGCGCGTCGCCGTATCGCAGCACGCCACGCCCGCCGAGGTCGAGGACATCATGCGCCGTCGCCAGGCGCTGGAGGTCGAGCGCGGCATCATCGGCCGCGAGGCTGCAATCGGCATCGAGGTGGCTGAGCGGCAGGCACGGGTCGAGGCTGGGCTTGCCGAGACCGAACGCACGCTAGCAGCCGCGCAACAGCGCTGGGAGCGCGAAAAGGCGCTGGTTGCCGAGATACTCGAACTGCGCGCCAGGCTGCGCGGCGACGGCGTGCCGCTCGATGCCGTGAAAGGGCAGGAGGCCGCCACTGAGACAGAGAGCGTGGACCTGCCGGAGACCGAACGGTCCAACGCCGGGACGAAGATTCCGGCGGGAGGCGGTACTTCTCCTCCCGATCCGGCTGCCGATCTCGCTCGGCTGCGCGAACTGATGAGCGAACTGGCCGAGGCGCAAGGCGAAACACCGCTGATCCTGCCATCGGTCGACCGCAACGCCGTGGCGGCCGTGGTCCAGGACTGGACGGGCATCCCGACGGGGCGGATGCTGTCGAGTCAGACCGAGAAGGCGCTGCGGCTCGCGGCCACTCTGTCCGAGCGCGTTGTCGGACAGGATCACGCCATGGAGATGATCGCCAAGCGCGTGCAGACCAGCCGCGCCGGTCTCGGCGCTCCGGAAAAGCCGGTGGGTGTATTCCTGCTCTGCGGCCCTTCGGGCGTCGGCAAGACCGAAACCGCCTTGGCACTGGCCGAAACGCTTTACGGCGGAGAGCAGAACCTGATCTCGATCAACATGTCTGAATTCCAGGAGGCGCATACGGTCTCTACCTTGAAGGGCGCGCCGCCCGGCTATGTCGGCTACGGCAAGGGAGGAATTCTCACCGAGGCGGTGCGACGCAAACCCTATTCGGTGATCCTGCTCGACGAGGTCGAGAAGGCGCACCCGGACGTGCACGAAATCTTCTTCCAGGTCTTTGATAAAGGGATGATGGACGACAGTGAAGGTAGACGCATCGATTTCAAGAACACGCTGATCCTTCTCACGTCGAATGTCGGCTCAGAAGTGATCATGGACCGGACACGGAATGGTGCGGTCCGGGCAGGGCTCGACGAACTGGACGCCGCGTTACGCAGCCCATTGCTGAAAGTCTTCCCCGCGGCCTTTCTCGGCCGGGTGGTGACCATCCCCTACTTTCCGCTTTCGGATTCGATGATCGAAGCGATCACCCGTCACCAGTTCGCCAAGATAGCTCGCCGGCTGCGTGCGACCAACGATGCGGAATTGGTAATCGGCGACGGTGTCATGGATCTGGTCAAGGCCCGCTGCACGGAAATCGAATCGGGCGGCAGGATGATTGACGCAATTCTGACCAACACGCTTCTTCCGGAACTGAGCCGCGGCGTGCTGAACCGGTCGCTCGCTGGTGAAAAGATGACGAAGGTGACGGTTGGCGCCTCAGCCCAAGGGTTTACCTATTCGTTCGAATAAGAGCGCGGATATTAGGGGCGGCTCCTTTCGTCAGCTGTGGCGTCGCTCATCCGGCAGCAAGCCAACACCACCTGCTAGTAAGCGAAGCGGGTCTAATTACTGCTCGTCCGGCAGTATGTCGGCGACAAGCAATGCCTCGGCCCTGTCGGCAGCGGCCAGAAGGGTGCCGTCGGGAGCGGTGATCGCCGACAGCCCGGCATAGCAGAAAAGGTCGTCCGCGCTGCAATGGTTCACTAGGCGATGAAGAGTTGGTTCTCGAAAGCACGGACAGGAATCATCTTGCGGGCAATGAGTTCGGCATGGTCGGTTGCGGGCAAGGCCGGCGGCACGGCGATGAGATTGGAGCCGGCGAGCGCCAGCCGCCGCACATTTTCAGGAAATTCGACATCGTAACAGATGAGCATACCGATGCGAGGCCGCCATGCTCGACGATCACAATGGCTGCTATCCGATGCTTGTCGGGAACAGGTTGCGCCTCCACACCATGGTGGCCTTTATTGGGTCAGTCGGCGGCATTGTCTTGTTCGGTGCATCCGGCCTTGTCCTCGGCCCCGTGGTGATCGCCATCACCATCAGCCTCCTTGACGTGCTGAAGAATCGGTTGACCGACCAGCTCGAGGCGGCGCCGACGCGCCTTACCGAGTTACCGCACCAGTCCGCAAGCTATCAACAGCCGTGGGTCCTCGCCGTGACTTATCCAAGCACGTCGGAGGCTTGTTGGCTCGCGCCCCACTCTCCAAGGGCCTCTCACCTGCTCGACCAAGCTGGCTCACAGTGCGGCGGTGGCATCCGCGGCGCCACGCGGTGCCCTTATTCCACGTGGCGGGCGTTTTTCTGTGGCTATCCAGCATGATCTTAGCAAAGGTTAATGCAATCTTGGAGGGGCGGATTCTATCGTTCGGCTGAGAACATCGAGACGGAGAATTGGTCATGCCGATCCATCGAACAGCCCAGACTGCGGTATTTTCAATCCATCCGAGCTGGCGCTTCTGGGCCGGGTATTCGATGGGCTCAAGGGTGACTGTCAATCCGAGCATGCATGAAGCGCTCGCATCGCATCCTAGCAAATTACATGGCCGGAGTGATGGACGAGGCCGAACTGCTTTCGACTTCGAAGCTGCCGCTGGGCCGATAGGGCGGGATTCACCTCGGCTGACTGGCCTTCAAGCCAATAGTGAACCAGTCTCCTGGCAGACATTCAATCAGGCAAGCACATCAGCCAGGCTGCTGTATTGCGGCAAGCTTCTAGTCACCGCCGTTCTGCCGCGTAAAGGTGCACAGTTCGGTTGTCTCCGTCGGCTGATCGGCCTGGCCCTCAACGATCTTGCCACTGATGCGATCGCGGGTCACGTCGCGAGACTCATAGCGCAAAGCGGCCGTCGGGTAGTCGCGATCACCCTCCCGCCAGCTTTCCGCAATATCGGCCTCCAACAGGCTGACCTCCGACACGTCGTTCCTGACGCCCTTTTTGGCATTGTCGGCAAGCTCCTCGGACAGATAGGACACCATCTCGGGCGTCACCAACCGGCGCAATGCAGCATGGTCCTCACGCCCGAACGCCTTTGGCGGCATATCACGGAATGGGTTTGTAAATTCTTGCGGTAACACCGAGAAAATCGTTGTTACCCCAATCGTCCTTCGAGAATGTCCCCCCTACGGGATGCGAGTGTATGAACTGCAACAGTGTTTGCGTGTTGCTTCAATTTCCGCACAACGTGCAATGATTGCTCCCGTACGAGTTCGACAGAAGGACCACCTATGGTAGAGGCAGGATGGCCTACTGTCCTCGTCTGTTTGAATGAGGTAGATTGACGGTCGGAAAAGCGCGGTCGCGCCAGTTGTCGCACCTCACTAGACGGTTTCGAGCCGGCTGAACCGAACCGGGATGAGTTTCCGGGTCTCGAGCTGCCCCGCCGCATCCTTGGCGATGACAGTCAGAAACTGTGCTTCTTTAGGTCCCAAAGGCAGAACCAGCCGTCCTCCCGGCTTGAGTTGCTTCAGAAAAGCCGGCGGTGTCTGCTCAGCCGCCGCCGTGACCAGGATCTTGTCGAATGGGGCGTGCTCGGGCCAGCCGCGCGACCCGTCTCCGACACGAATGCCGACATTGGATAAGCTTAGCTCCTGCAGGAGAGCCTCCGCACGGCTTGCGAATTCCTCGATGATTTCGACGCTCCAAACCTGCCCGGCGAGTTCCGCGAGAATTGCGGTTTGATAGCCCAGGCCGGTGCCGATCTCGAGCACCGCCTCGTGCGGTTGCGGCGCAATGAGATCGGTCATGAGAGCGA
>NZ_JAMYVK010000046.1:0-60000 GCF_040323975.1 Mesorhizobium sp. M0019
TCTGCGCCGGCCAGCCGGCTTAACCCTCGTACCGTTGCATATCGGATGACGGGCCGCCCTCAGGCCCAGCAATCATAGGGACTAGCCCGTCTTATGCACGACGGAGCGTTTGAGAGGTTGGCGGATGTAGCCTAAGCGATTGATTTGGCGTAGGATTCGGTTGTCTAAGCCAGCCCTGCCACCACGTCTCGCGAGCCACACCCGCCATGACCGACGATACGTTGCTGCCGCTCTCATTTCCAGCCGTTGGGCGCAAGAAGATCACAGCTGCGTTTGACGGCGGACGCATCACCTCGGATGGTGGCGTCATGCTTTTGGCCGCGGCCGAGCGACGCCTGCAACTGGCCGACAGGTTGGCCGCTGCGATCCACGATCCGCGCGACCCACAGCGGGTGACACACGCCATGGCCGACATTCTGCGCGCCCGCATCTTTGCGATCGCATGCGGCTACGAGGATGCCAACGATCTCGACCGACTGCGCACCGACCCGGCCTTCAAGCTCGCCTGCGGGCGGCTGCCCGACAGCGGGATTGATTTGTGCTCGCAGCCGACCTGCTCGCGCCTGGAGAACCTGCCAGACCTGCGCACCCTCATCCGGCTCGGCTGGGTGCTGGTCGATCTGTGGCTGTCGAGCTATGCCGCGCCTCCCAAAAGCGTGACGCTCGACATCGACGACACGGTTGATGTCGTTCACGGCCATCAGCAGCTCTCGCTCTTCAACGCCCATTACGACGAGCGCTGCTTCCTGCCGATCCACATCTATGACGCCGCGACCGGACGTCCGGTCGCCATGATCCTGCGTCCTGGC
This sequence comes from Mesorhizobium sp. M0019, assembly GCF_040323975.1. Taxonomy (NCBI): domain Bacteria; kingdom Pseudomonadati; phylum Pseudomonadota; class Alphaproteobacteria; order Hyphomicrobiales; family Phyllobacteriaceae; genus Mesorhizobium; species Mesorhizobium sp. M0019. Next base: position 810 of record NZ_JAMYVK010000046.1, read on the forward strand.
AAGACCCCGACGGGCAAGGAGATCCGCGGGCATCTGCGCCGGCTTGTCCGGCGCATCCGCGCCCGCTGGCCGGCCACCCGCATCCTGGTCCGCGGCGACGGCCACTATGGCCGGGCGGAGGTCATGGCCTGGTGCGAGAACAATGCGCTCGACTACCTCTTCGGATTGCCCGGCAACAAGGTTCTCCAGCGTCTCGTTGATGAAGCCGCCGACGATATCCGCACCCGCCGCGCGCTCGAGCAAAAGCCGGTGCTGCGCGGCTATGCCGAGACCCGATACAAGGCGAAATCCTGGAAGACGCAACGCCGCGTCTGCGCCCGCAGCGAGGCAACCACCCGCGGCCTCGACATCCGCTTCGTCGTCACCAATCTCGACAAAGGCTCTGCCGCGCATGTCTACGACGTGCTCTACTGCGCCCGCGGCCAGGCCGAAAACCTGATCAAGATGCACAAGAGCCAGCTTGCCTCCGACCGCACCAGCTGTCGCTCACCGATTGCCAACCAGGTGCGCCTCGTCCTGCACACCGCCGCATACTGGCTCATGCTCACCCTGCGCGAGGCGGTGCCCACAACCGATCATCTCAGCAACGCCGAGTTCGCCACGCTGCGGCTCAGGCTCCTCAAGCTCGGCGCCCGCGTCATCGAAACCGTCTCGCGAATCCGCCTGGCCTTCGCCGCCGCCTGTCCCGAGGCCAACCTGTTCCGACAAATCGCTCTCACGCTGCAGCCCGCAGGACCGTGAGCGCCGGGGCATCAAAGCCCCGCCGAACCCGACACCTTGACCCTCCAGCGCGTTCCAAAGTCCAGTCTCAGCTGCGGTGAAAAAGACGCCTCACACCTGCATGACCGAACGGCTCAGCGGCGCTCGAACCACAAGGCTCATGAATAGGACGGGCTAGCTTCTCGATTGTCAAATTTGTTTGCCGAATTTCCACCACCACCCTCCCCGGTTGGTTAGGAAGTATTCGTGTTGTCGATAGAACTCAATCTCTGACGAAGGATTTCCTCAGATACCACGAATTTCACGAGGCGAATCCGGCTTTCTGTATTTACGGCGCTGTTGGGACAGAGAAGCTCGGGCCTAGTCTTGCCGCAGCGTTTTCTCCGCGGACTGGCCGGTCGGCTGCGCGAAAACCATGCGAGCGGCCGAACACGCCGCCGCGTACATCGCCGCTGAATTCCAAAAAGCGAAGAGGCGCAGACTACGGCGCAGCAGCCGACAATGACCCGCCTGTCCTTTGCTGAAGAACTTGAAAGCGCCGCGGACCGCAAAGCGGACGTGTCGCGGCCGGATTTGCAGATTTTCCTTCATCGCGCGGCGTTGATGCTCAAGAATGTTGCCGGCGTGCCCTGGAGCCTATGTCCCGGTGCGTGCCATCGATGAGGAGAGCGAAACCGACGGGATCGCATAGGCGCGATGACCCCGTCTTACATTCGTTTTTTCCAGTCGACGTGGCGCTGCTGCCTCGTTGACCTCCCGTTGGCGACTGTCGGCGCTCCAAGGAAGAACGGCGTATAAACCGCAGTCCTGCGCGCGTCCGCAACAGGGGACGTTGTCGCGCGCAGGACGGAGGAAATTCGTCCCCGCCGCGGGCGGTGAACGGGACAGCCGTAGGAGCGTCAGCACAGCGCCGGCCGCAGGACGGGACGCGGGACCGACTGTCCCCCGTCCGCGGCGGTCCGCGTTTTTGCGTCAGGATGCAAGCCGACCAGCGAGATCGCGGACAGTTCCGGGTCTCGACAGTCCGGCCGCTGATCGGCGACGATGCGATAGGGGATGGCCAACGCGAGCGCCGAGTTGGTCTGGAAGAAATCGATCGTGCATCCTTCAACTCCCTCAATTGCGTGGCAGCTTGTGAATTTCCAGCCTGACAGGCCCGCCTCTGTCACAGCTCGTGCAGAAAAGCGCTCGCTCGACCGAACTGAACAGAGCGTCCTTTCCATAGCGCTTGATGAGCCCGGCAGGCTTTACCGTTGCATGGTGCGAACAGGATCTGCACCAGGCCCGCAACACATGCCATTCGCGAAGGTCCCCAAGGGCAACGCTAGGCCGGCGTGAACGCTGCCTTCGATCATGGTCTGCGGTGGGATCTTCACCTCGCCTGGTGTCAGGATTTTCTCCATCACATGCCGACTGTTGTAGTGGATCAGCAACATGCCCGGTCGGCGCCGAATGGCGGCTTGCCAGGCTGCCTGACTCACCGTTGAATCGGGGGAACGCGAAATGGTTTCTGAAAGAGCCTGCTCCTCGCGATCCCAGACCTCGATCCGAAAATTGTCTTCCGCTGTTTTCGCCATAGCTTCGCCGGCCAGCGCGATTGACGCCGAGCCATGGTCCCTTGCTGCTCAAGATCATGCTGAAATAAGGAACATATTCCTGTCTCGTCAAGGGCGCTCTTGACTCATTGTTCTCTTTTTGTTCACATTGGCAGGGTGAGGCCATAGGAGGCGAACCATGGAACTTCGCTTGAACATTCAGGGCGCAACATCCCAAGGACTCGCACTTGGCATCGCGGCAGCCGAAGCAGTGTTTGCGCGCGCAGGCATTACCGCGTTGCAAGGCGCGGAAGGGCTGTTCGCGTTGAAAGGCTGGGATATCAAGGGCTTTCCCGATGACGACAAGCCTACCGAGGACGAGGACCTAGCTGCGGCAGTCTGGATGGAGGCCGACAAGGCTGCGGCAGCGGCATGTTGTGCGGGCTGGCCGGAGGAAAAAGTTCCACGCCATCAGGTCATGGAACTGATCAACGTTGCCCGGACGCGGTTGCAAGCTGAGGCGGTTCCAGACACCTGGCCGGAGCGGAAGCAGCTCTATCCTGAGGTCGTCAAGCGGCTGGAGATCGCGACCGGCCCGGACCGCCAGATCGATTTCGATATCGCCTTCGTCCTCGGTTGGGTTCTCGAGCGGCCGATGCTGGATCGGGTTGAGCCGCTTTCGGAAGATGGAGACCGTATCCCCTTCTTCACCAGCGACCTTGCCCAGGTCGAAGAGATGGCTCGCAAGGCGCTCAAGGACTGGACAATCGAGATCGACCGAGATCCTTGTGATGCCCACGTTTTCGACCCTGCGGCCAGTTATGACGATGATGAATTGCGCATGGCGGCATGGCGTGATTTCGACGGCTCGTTGCATATGGAGAAGCCACCGGCAAATCCCGCAATCGCGCTGACGCTGGCAATGATGCGCGGCCAGTCCATGCATTTCGAATAGTGGTCAAACGTAGTCGGGGCTCACCAACGCCATCGGTTATCGACCGCGATTGGCCGCACCAGGTTGCGCTGCCGGACGACCTTTGCACGGACCGGAACTTCACCATGATCGCGAAGTTCTGCCAGGAACGAGGGCTTAAGCATCAGACGCGGCATGTGCAGGCGATATGGCCGAACGGCAAATATGAAACCTATCGGCTCCATTGCTTCAGCGACGCTGCATCTGCAGAGGTGTTCCTTGATCACTTCGAGGGGCTGATGTTCGATCCGAGGCGGAATCGGGAAAATGGAAAGGTGCGAGGCGTCTGGCGCCGCACGGGCGAATACGCGCCGGTTCTCGATCTCGGGCCGCTCAGTGTACCAGAGTTCCTGCGCAGCTAAGTCACGAGCTTCCGGGACGAACTGTCTCCACCGAGAGCGATCCAGCGGGAAGCGGACGCAGCAACTCAGCCTCAGGCTTTGTCAGGTTGATCCAGGCCGCCCAATTCTCCGGCTGAAGGACCACAACCTGCCGATTATGATATGGCGCGACATCCGGTCCGGGATCGGTCGTCAGCATCGTGAAGGTGGGCGGCTTGTTGCCGACGGCTTCACGCCAAAGCCCTGCAACGGCCATGAAGGGAGAGCCGTTGAGCGTGAAGCGATGTTTCGCCTTCGGATATTTCGTGCCTGTGAATTCGAATAACGCGGACGCAGGAACGAGGCAGCGCTTGCTATTTCCGAATTGCCGGCCTTCGGGAGCGAAAGTTGAAGACCGGCCCACCTTTTGGTCCGGTCGGCGGAAACCCGAACGTCATCGATGCCAGTTCGATCGCATCATCAGCGGCACGCATTATTGGCGCCGGGTCACTGATGCGGACGTCATCCACCTGGGCAAATCAAGTTCGGTTTGGTGGCTGGGGATCTTGAGCGCAAGTGACGCCATCATCCGGCAATATTCAGCCCAGAGGACATGCTGTTCGTAATCGTTGCACATGGCAGGCTCCGGACCTGGGCGACCTGTTAACAGTAAGGCTATCGAGGGTACGATGGAAAGCGGATCGGCGCTCAGCTGAACGGATCCTGCTCAAAGGATGTCTGCCTCTTTGGCGGCCTCAACGAAGGCCTTGCGGGCGTCGCGGGCTTCCGCCTTCGAGCACCCCAAGGCACGCTTTGCGGGCAGCGACATGTTTCTTGCCGGTTATCGCTGGCCATCGCTGCAGCGCGAAACTTGCTCAGGCATTCCTCGCGTTCCTTGATCCGTCCCTCAACCTTGGCGCCCGCGACGCGGCGTCCGTATCGAGAAGAGAGCGGACCAGGGTGAGGAAAGCGCCCCGAGCCGCTTCCATCGTATCCAAGAGGCGTCATAAAAATCGTGAAAGACGCATTTCTCTGCTTCATAGTCCAGGGACGCCGTCCTATCCCCTTCTGGTTCGGCGACACCGACCCCACTGTGCGCAAACACCCGAATTTAAGGGACCACCGGAGAGACATATTGCCTGGCGTATCCCGGCAGTGCGATATCGGCCACAATTGAATTGAGACCTTTTCGCCAATGCAACTGACACGTTTTGAGCTCTATCAACGGGTGTGCAACAGGCCGCTCAGCAAAGTCGCCCCGGAGCTCGGAATTTCCGGCACGGCGCTGGCCGCCATCTGCAAACGATATCAAGTACCCTATCCCGGATCGGGGTATTGGACCCGCTTGTCTCTCGGGCTCCCGGCGGAGCTGGCAGCGCTGCCAGAGGCACCTGATGAGACCATCGAGATCGCACCGTCGACCCCGAAACCAAGACAAAAAAGAGCGCCGGAAGAAGGCTCCGCGCGAAAGACCAGGCGCCCAGCGAAACCCCATCGTCCGACGCGTCATCCGCTGCTGTTTGGTGTCGAAGAACATTTGCGAAAAACGCGGGAGGTAAAGGAAGGCGAGTTCCTCAGGCCCTACAAGAGGATCCTGCCAGATCTGATTTCATCGGAAACTGCACTGCATCGCGCACTGGCGATCGCCAATGACCTCTACCTTGCGCTGGACGAACAAGGCTACCGCGTTCACATCGCTCAGGCTGCCGGTGACCTTCATCGCATCCACGTCAAGGAACAGGAAGTGGAGCGAAAGGATCGCAAATACGGACGCTATCTCTCGGGAAGCATCTGGTCTCCGGACCGACCGACTGTCTTCTACATTGATACGGTGCCAATAGGACTCGCTCTCACCGAGATGACCGAGAGAGTGACGATGCGATACCTCAATGGTGACTACCATCGGGAGGACAGCAGGTTCATACGATCAGCCAAGCCTTGGCAACTGACGCACTCCTGGACAAAAGAGCAGGATATGCCCTGCGGACGTTTTCGGGTAATTGCCTATTCCCCGAAAAAGGGCGTCGACTGGTCTGTCAGTTGGCAGGAGACCGAGCAGGAGGCGCTTGGCACGCTGATCCCAAAAATCGTCGAGACCTTGAAAGCGGCTAAGAACAATGTGCAACGCCTTATGGATGCCGAGGATGTGGCGGCGGCGAAGAGGAAAAAAGAGCGAGAGGAGGAGTGGGAGCGCTACCTAAGGCAAGAGGATGCCCGCAAGACAGCTCAAGCTCTTGCCGATAGCCAGCAGCAGCTTGCTGAAATTATGGAGAGGTGGGGAAAGGCTATGACGGTAGAGCGCTTTTTCGCGGATGCTGAGGAGCGTCTGAAGTGTACGAACGACGGGCGGCGGCAGCGCCTGGAGGAGCGTCTGGCCCTCGCCAAGGCAATGACGGGAAACGCGGATCCGCTGGATTTTATAGAACGCTGGGTAGCCCCGGAGGAGAGGCATCGTTCAAAGTTCATCTAAGCAGTCTGGGTAGCCGGCATCGCGGACACAGGCTCCAGAAAACTGAAGATGAGAGCGCGAGAAATCAGCGTTGCGTCTGCAGGATGGCTCAGGGTGGTTAAGACGATTTTGTCTTGCGTACCACCGGCATTCGTACGAACTCCCCGCTGCGGTCGTGCGGCAGTCAAAGCGTAACAAGCTTACATAAACATCCGTGCGCGCCATTTGCGGGTTCGGAATATTCAAGGTCAGTAGCGGCGCCGGAGACGGACTGTCCGTTTTTCCGAAAGCAGAGTCGAAAGGCAGCCTTTCCGGAGGGCTAATGCTTCAGTATCTGGCTGAGGAACAATTTCGTTCGATCATGGCGCGGGTTACCGAAAAACGCGTCGGGCGTGCCTTCCTCGACGATCTGCCCTGCGTCCATGAAGATGACGCGATCGGCAACCGCCCGCGCAAACCCCATCTCGTGCGTCACGCAAACCATGGTCATGCCGTCGCGCGCCAGTCCCGTCATCGTCTCCAGCACCTCGGACACCATTTCCGGGTCGAGAGCCGAGGTCGGTTCGTCGAACAGCATGACAGCCGGCTCCATGCACAGGCTGCGGGCGATTGCCACGCGCTGCTGCTGGCCGCCGGACAGTTGGATGGGGAACTTGTTTGCCTGCTCGGGAATGCGGACCCGCTCGAGGAACCTCAGCGCGGTCTTGCGCGCCTCCTTTTCCGACACGCCCTTCACCCACATCGGGCCGGCCATGCAGTTCATCAGCACCGACATGTGCGGAAACAGGTTGAAGTGCTGGAAGACCATGCCGACGTTGGAGCGCACGGCGGCGACGTTGCCCATCTTGCCATGCAGCGCAACGCCGTTGACGGTGATATCGCCCTCTTGATGCGCCTCCAGGCGATTGAAGCAGCGGATGAGCGTCGACTTGCCGGAACCCGAGGGCCCGCAGATGACAATCCGCTCGCCCTTGTGGACGGTCAGGTTGATGTCCTTCAGCGCGCGGAAATCGCCGTACCATTTGGAGACGGCCTTGGCTTCAATGATGGCCTGAGCACTCATCGCACCTTGCTCCGGTGGTAATGCCGTTCGATCCGCGCCTGGATCAGTTCGAGGCAGATGGACAGCATCCAGTAGATCATGGCGGCGGAAATCAGCATCTCCATGTGCTGGAAGGTCTTCTGGCCGAGGGTGCGCGCCAGGAACATCAGCTCCCACACGCCAATGACCGAGACCAGCGAGGAATCCTTCAGCATCGAGATGAACTGGTTGCCCGTCGGCGGAATGATGACCGGCAGCGACTGCGGCAGGATGATGCGGCGCATGGTCAGCGCGAAGCCGAAGCCCATGGAGCGCGACGCCTCCCATTGGCCGCGATCGATGCTCTGTATGCCGGAGCGGAAGATCTCGCTCATGTAGGCGCCGTAGCAGAGCGAAAGCGCCAGGATGCCAGCAGGCACGGCATTGATGACGAAGCCGAGTTGCGGCAGGCCGAGATAGATCAGGTAGACCTGCATGAGCAGCGGAAGGCCGCGGAAGAAGGAGGTGTAGAAGCTGGCGATGGCGTAGGCGAAGCCATTGCTGGAAAGCTTGGCGACCGCGCCGGCGACCGCGATGACGGAAGCGATGACAATCGAGATCGCCGAAACGTAGAGGGTGGTGACAACGCCCTGGCTGATCAGAAACGGCAGCTTCTCCCTGATGAAGGGCAGGCTGAGATGGAAGGTCTCGAAGAAGGCAATGAACAGCAGCAGCAGTTCGAGCCAGACGATGCCGATCTGGAACTTGAGCGGCGCGAAACCGATCAGCACGACGTTCAAGGTGAAGATCACGGCTATGGCGAAGGCAATGGCAAAGCGGCCGTAGAGGCCACTCACCGACGGTTCGCCGATCACCGGGCGCATCAGTTCGGCGAAGCTGGTGCCCGACATGTTGAAAGCCATGAAGAGAAGCAGAACGACGCCGAACATCGTCGCCACGAACCAGGGTTTGTGGACGAGGATTTCGGCTTCAACGGTATCGGGATAGAGCATCTTTGAGCACCGGCTGTTCGGCGGCCTGCCCGGGGCAGGCCGCCTTTGAAGGGGCTAGTTTGTCTTCGAATATCCTTCCCGTACCACTTTTCGGAAAGCTTGCTCAGCGTGCCGTCCTCCTTCATCGCTTTCACGGCGTCGGCGATCTTGGCGGAGAGTTCGGGATCGCCGCGTTCGATGGCGATCGCCAGCGGCTCGTAGAAGACCGGATCGCCCAGCTGCTTGATCGGGTAACCGGCCTTCTCGGCATCGAGGATCGACGGCAGCGAAGAGACCACCGCATCCAGGCGCACGCCGTCGCCGAGGCGAAGATCGTCAAAGGCGGTCGTCGAATTCTCGTAGGAGTGGACCTCCTTCGGGTTGAGTTTGTACTCGAATGGTGGCGCGCCGGCGGCATCGAGTCTCAGATCCTTCTTGGCATAGGCCTCGAAGGTGGAGGTGCTGGTGGCGCCGACCACCTTGCCGTCGAGATCGGCCAGCGTCTTGGCCTTGCTGTCCTTGTGCACGGCAACAGCCGCCGGTGTGTAATAGTAGACCGCCGGAAAATCGAAGATCTCGGCGCGCTTCTTGGTCGGCGTCATCGAGCCGGCATGCATGTCCCAGCGCCCTGCCCAATGGCCGGCGGTGATGATGTCCCAGCCGGGCGTGATGAACTCGACCTTGACGCCGAGGTGCTTGCCGATCGCCTTGGCGACGTCGACATCGAAGCCGTCCAGCTCGTTGCTGGCATTCACGAAGGACTGCGGCGCCCAGTTGGCATCGGTCGCCACCTTGAGCGTGCCGGCCGCCATGACGCGGTCGAGCACCGCGCCTGCGTGAGCAGGATATGCGCCAAGCGCAAGCGCCACCGCGGCCATCGTCACTTGTCGTCTGTTCCAGATTGTCATGTGCGTATTCCCCTGTTGTTGTTCAGTCCCTTGCGGTCACGATGGTTCAGCCGGTCGTGACTTCGCAATTTCGTGCCGACTAGGTCGGCGTCCTCTCCCAAAGGCTCGCGGATTTAGCGACGTCGCGGCCGGTTCGGTCTTCCGATGTCGCGGAGGATGTTTGCCAACGCCATTCCCCCGATCACAGGGAAGGTCCCGGCCTGTTGCCGGCGAGCCCTCGTAGAGCGCCTGCTGTTCGACATTCTCTGCCGCATCGAGAAGGTTGCTATTCATGGGCGCCGCCCCCCTGCCCGCGGTCAACGTCCAGCAGGAAATCGCCCATCACGGCAGCAACCCAGGCTGGCGCCTCGATCAGGATCGAATGGCGAAGTCCGGGCAGGATGGCGAGTTGCGAGCCTTGCACCTGTTCGTGCATCAGCCGTGCCATGCGCGGGCTGGAGCCCTGGTCGTCGTCGCCGGTGACGATCAGCGTCGGGCAGGTGATGCGGTCGAGGATGCCGCCGAAATCGGTCTCGGCCAGAACGCGATAGGCCGCCGCGTAGCAGTCGCGGTCGTTTTCAGCGTCACGCCGGCGCAGCTCGGCGATGACGTCCGGGTTCTTGTCCTGAAAGTCCTCTGTAAGCCAGCGTGACAGAGAGGCGGCGTGATGCGCCGAGGCGTCGCTCGCCATCAGCGCCGCGAGCCGGCCGCGCACCGCGTGCCGTTCCTCGGGCGTGCGGCCGGCGACCGTCGACAGCAGCACCAGTTTTTGCAGGCGCTCGGCATGCGTCAAAGCCAGGCGCTGCGCGATCAGGCCACCCAGCGAAAACCCGGCCAGATGGAAGGTGGCAAACCCGACATGGTCGGCCAGCGCCAGCGTCTCCTTGACGAAATCGTCGATCTCGTAGCGGCCCTTGACCCGGCTGGAGCGGCCATGACCGCGCAGGTCGAAGGTGAGGACCGCGAAGCGATCTTTCAGTTGGCCCGCCACGCCATTCCAGGCTTCGAGATAGGAGCCGACACCATGGATGCAGACCAGCGGCACGCCGCCCTCACCCTCAAGGCGCCAGTTGAGCAGCACGCCCTCGACATCGAGCTGGCCAGTGCGCGCCATGGTCACGCCCTCGCCGCCTGGCGCGCCCTGTCGCGCTCCCGGGCCGCAAAAACCGGCATCACCTCGTCGACCCACAGCTTGATCGTCTTCTTCTGCAGCTCGAATGGCAGGTTGAACGTCAGGCCGAGGCAATATTGGTCGACGCCCGCCGCTTCATAGTCGAGCAGCTTCTCGATCACCTCGTCCGGCGTGCCGAACATCAGGTTGCGGCGGATGTTTTCGGGATTGTAGTTGTCCTTGCCCTTGACGCTCTCGTAGGGGACGGCTTCGGGAAAGCCGTTTTGCACGGTGCCGATGTTCTGGAACAGGTTCTCGAAGGCGCGGCCGTAGTCGATGGCATGCCCGACCGCGATCTCCCAGTCCTGCGCCCGTTCGTAGACGCAGGTGCGCCGCTGCATCATCAGGCGCGGGCGCGGCACCTCCGGATGATCGGCGACGGCCTTGCGGAATTTCTCGCCGAGCACGGCGATCTCGGCCGCCGGCGCCGACAAGGGCGTCGACAGGATCGAAGCGCCGATGCCCACCGCCCAGTCGAAGGTGCCGGGATCACGCGCGGCCACCCAGATCGGCGGATGCGGCTTCTGCAGTGGCTTCGGCACGCCGGCGGCGAGCGGGAACTTCCAGTAATCGCCGTCATGGGCATAATCCTGCGCCCACAGCTTCTTCACCGCCGGCACCAGCTCCTTCAGATAGGCAACGCCTTCCTGCTGCGGCATGCCGCCGGCCATGCGGTCGAACTCGTACTGGTAGGAGCCGCGCGCGATGCCGAACTCCAGTCGCCCGCCTGTCAGGTGATCGCAAAGTGCCGCCTCTCCTGCCAGCCGGATCGGGCTCCAGTAGGGAGCGACCAGCGTCGAGGTGCCGAGCCGGATCTGCTCGGTATGCTGGGCAAGCCAGGTCAGCGTCATCAGCGGGTTGGGCGAGATCGTGCATTCGATCGTGTGATGCTCCGCCGTCCACAGCGTCTCGAAGCCACCCTCATCGGCCAGGCGCGCCAGGTCGAGCAGATTGCTCTTCACCTTTGCCATCGGCATGTCGGGCGAGAAGCGTTCCATGGTCAGCGAAACGGCGAATTTCATGTCGGTCTCCCGGTCGTTGCGTCGTTGGTCAGCGAAGGCGGATGATGAAGGAGTCCTGCATGGCGCCGGAGTAGTCGATGACGACGTTCTTCAGGCGCGAGAACTCCTCCATGGCGTCGAAGCCGCCGCGCCGGCCATAGCCGCTCTCCTTGAAGCCGCCATTGGCGGACATGAAGGACGAAGCGCGGTAGGTATTGACCCAGACCGTGCCGGCCTCGACATTCTTGGCGAAGCGCAGCGCGCGGTTGATATCCCGCGTCCAGATACCGGAGGCCAGCCCATAGCGTGTGTCGTTGGCGAGCTGGATCATCTCGTCTTCCGAAGAGAACGGCATGACGCCGACAACGGGCCCGAACAGTTCCTCTTGCATGAAGTCCATGCCGTTATCGGCATCGGTCATCACGGTCGGCTCGAAATACCAGCCTCCGGCAAGCTCGGCCGCCTGCGGCCGCCTGCCGCCGGCAGCGATGCTCGCGCCCTGGCGCACGCCCGAGGCGACATAGGTTTCCACCTTGGCAAGCTGCGCCGACAGCGCCAGCGGACCGATGTCGGTTTCCTCCAGCGTCGGCAATCCGACCCGCACGCGCCTCGTGCGCTCGACCAGCGCCTCGACGAAGCGATCGTAGACGCTGGCCTCGACGAAACAGCGCGAACCGGCGACGCAGGTCTGCCCCGCCGCCGCGAACACACCGGACACGACGCCGTTGACGGCATGGTCGATGTCGACATCGCCGAAGACGACATGCGGCGACTTGCCGCCGAGCTCCATCGAGCAGGGAATGAGGTTTTCCGCCGCATTGGCGGCAATGCGGCGTCCCGTCACCGTCGAACCGGTGAAGACGAGTTTTGCAATGCCTGGATGCCGCGTCAGCGCGTCCCCCGCTACGGCGCCGGTGCCGGTGACGACATTGACGATGCCGGCCGGAAAGCCGGCCTCCATGATCAGCTCGGCGAGAGCGAGCGTCGAGCCCGTGGCATGCTCGGACGGCTTGACGACCACAGTGTTGCCGAGCGCCAGGCATGGCGCCAGCGTGCCCGTGAGCAGCATCAGCGGCGAGTTCCACGGCGTGATCATGCCGACGACGCCGATCGGCTCGCGCAGGTTGAAGTTGAGCATGTCGAGCTTGTTGACGGGAATCGTGTCGCCGAGCAACTTGTCGGCCATCCCGGCGAAATAGGTATAGCTGTCGGGCATGGCGCGCATCTGCGCCCGCATTTCCTTGAGCAGCTTGCCATTATCGCGTGTCTCGATCAGCGCCAGCTCGTCGGCGTGCTCCAGCACCAGTTCCGCCAGCCGGCGCACCAGTCTGCCGCGGTCGGTCTGGGTCATGCGTCGCCAGGACGGAGCGGCGAAGGCAGCGCGTGCTGCCGCCACGGCCGCGCCGACATCCTCGGCACCGGCCTCGGCGAACTGATACCAGGGCTTGCCGGTGGTCGGGTCGAAACTGTCGATGTACTGCCCGCTTTTCGGCGCCACGAACGCACCGTTGATGAACAGGTCCTGGCGTGAGCCTTCGAGTGATCCGACCGTCGTTTTCATGCTGTCTGTCCTGCGTGAAGCATCATTCGGACGCGGCCTGCGTCCACGATTGCGACTGGCCGTCGATCATGGCGACGCGGCCGCCGTCACCGGTGTCGATGTAGATGCCGAAGCGCTTGTCCTGGCGCTCGCGCGCATAGCGGCGTAGCATGGCGCGCAATTCATGCGTGGCGATCCCCTCATAAGGCAGCGCGTCGACGGAAAAGAAGGCGTGGCCGTCCGGCAGCGCAGCCTGCGCGCTCTCACGGCTCAGTTCGGCGCGGTAGATCAGATAGCCCGGGTCGCTGTCGGCGACGTCGAACACCGAATAGAGGAAGGTGTTTTCAGGAACGAGGCTCAGCGCCTCGCCGCCATCGAGGACGAGCTGGCTGTCGGCCTTGCGGCGCTGTGCCGTCGGCAGCACCCAGCTTCCTTTGCCATCGCTGCGCAAGAGGATGCGGTTCCCCGCTTCGACCAGATAGCCGATGATCATGTCCTGCGAGGCCAGCCAGCCGGCGGGCAGCGGATCCTTGACGCTGGCGTAGCGGCCGCGGCAAAATCCGAGCGGCGCCGACGGGCTGGTTCCGAAAGCCTGGACCCGGCCGATCAGGATGATGTGGTCACCCGCCTCGATGCGATTGTGAACGGTGCAGTCGAACCAGGTCAGGCTGTCAGTGAGGACCGGCGCCCCGGTGTGGGCGCGGTCATAATTGACTGCCTGGAATTTGTCCGCCGCCTTCGAGGCGAACATCGATGAAACATCGACCTGCCCCTCATGCAGGAAATTGACCGCGAAGGACCGTGTTTCATTGAATGCGGGAAAGCTCGCCGCCGCCTTGCCGACGCAGACCAGGAGCAACGGCGGGTCAAGCGAGACCGAGGTGAAGGAGTTGGCGGTCATGCCGCGCGGATTGCCGTCGCTGTCGCGTGTGGTGATGACGGTGACACCGGTGACGAAGGTGCCGAAGGCACGACGCAAGGCGATCGGATCGATCGTCCTTTGTGCCACGGCCGTTGCGTCCGTCATTGCTCTCCTCCGCGTTGTCGGACGAAAGCTAGGCAGGAGCCGGCCCCTGTGCTTCCTCCGGTCTATAGGAAAGATGGCGCGGCGTGCTGCTGTTATCCGGAGCAAGCGCAGGCGCGGCGAGCCTGTGCCCGGGCAGCGGATGCCAGGCAGGGGTGTCGGGATGGAGTGGCTCTAGCGGACGGACGGCATGCGGCTGTCAATGATGCCGCTGAGACGAATTGCCAGTTCGACCGCGAAGCGCTGTTCGGGCGTGTCGAGCTTGACGCCGAACAGTTCCTCCATGCGCGACAGGCGATAGCGCAAGGTGGTGACATGCAGGCCGATGGCGTCGGCGCAGGCCTGACTGCGGCAACCCTCGCGCAGATAGGCAAACAGCGTGTCCAGATAGGGCGTGCCGTGCTCGCGGTCATGCGCGATCAGGGCGCCGATACTGTCCTCGACGAAGCCGCGCACGTCGGGAGCGTCGGCGGCGGCGACCAATATCGGCAACGGGCCGAAATCCTGGCCGGCGAAGACACCGGTGCGCCCGAAGGACCGGCCGATCCGGATCATGCGCCGGCACCGCTCCCAGGCGACCGGATAATCGGCCAGCGCGGCACAGGCTTCGGAAAGCACAACCACCGGTTCGCGCTCGAAATAGCGACCGAGTTCGGCCGCGATCCTGTGCGGCAATTTCGAGAAGCGCGCTCCGTCCTGCCCGGCTTCGGCAGGAACCAGGCACACAAGCCCATCTTCCACCGCGATTGCCGTGCCGGCAATGCCAGCCTGCTGCAGGAGACGCATGAGTGCATGATGCGGATCGGCAAGACCAATGGCGCCGTCCTTTGCCTGCTCGGCGAGATCGACGACGATCATCTTGTGCGCAACGGTCAAGTCAAGCCCCAGCCGGCGGGCCCGATTGACGATATCGGCCTCGTCGCGCCAGCGGCGCTCCACCACCTCCAGGAAAAGCTCGGTCAGCGAACGCGTCTCGAAACGGAAGCGCACGAAGCTGCGCATCATCTGCACGCTGAGCGCGAATTTCGTGCTGTCGAGCAGCATCTGGTCGAGTTGGCCAGATGCCTGCGGCGTTGGGAAAATCATCAGCGCGCCAACCACTTCGGCATCGATGGTAAGCGGCTCGATGCGCACCGAAAGCTTGAGCTGGCGCTTGCCGTCATCGACGAACAGCGTGTCGGTGTGGCGTCCGTCGGACGTGCTGCGCGCTATCTTGAAGATCTGCCGGCTGAGCGTTCCGCTCACCGCCTGCTGCCAGGAGGCGACGTCGAAATGCGCCTCGCTCGGGGAACGGCCGGCGACGACCAGATTGGCATGGAAATCGATTACCACCACCGGATTGGGCAAAAGTTCGCTGACCTTTTCGGCGAGCGAGACCACCGACGCATCCGACAAGGCCTGCTGCAGAAGCGAGGTGTGCGCCGAAAGCGCGCGTTGCAGGCGTTCGCCGGCCTGCTTCCCCTGGCGCAGCCGATGCTGCTTCTCGACCGCGATCTCGCCCAGATGCACGATCATGCCGATGAAGGCGATATCCTGCGCCGTCACTTCGGTGATCTCGCGCGAGACGACGGTCAGCACCATCGGCCGGCCGTCTTCGTCGACGCAGTTCATCGGCATGACCAGCACGCTGCGGTAGTCGCGCTCGAAGGCCTCGCGGCGATAGCCCGGGAATTCCTCTGACACCCGCGCGTCCCTGATGTAGACCGGCTCATTGCGGTTGAGCGCGACGATCGAGGGACTGGTGGCCAGTTCCCAGCGCTCCGGCAGCGTGCGGTGAATGAGCGTCGGATCGTGGCGCACGATGACATAGGCGTGGCCATGCGGGGCATCGATGCCCATGATCGAGCCCAACGTCCATTTGGCATGACGGCAGGCCGCCAGCACGAGGTCGCGCAGTACGGACTGGAGATCGCCGCCCGAATTGATGAGGCTGGCGGCGTCCCGCAAGGAGAGAATTTGCGATTCGTGGTCCACGCCTGATCTTCCGCCACTCGCGAAGGGCGAATTTAAGCCGTCGCGGATATACGAACGCTACACCGCTTCCAAGCGGGGCGCACGCCGATTCTTCCTACGAACCGGAGGAATACCCGCCGATTGGCGCTCACTAGATTTGAGCTTCCACGTGGAGAGGCCAAATCATGGAATTGCGAAAAGTCTGTACCTTCATCGAGGAAGTCCACCTTGAAGGCGGCAGGGCGGCCGCCAGGCCGGTGACATCGATCGTCGTCGCCGCCGTCTTGGGCAATCCATGGGCCGGGCGCGGCTTCGTCGAGGATTTGCGGCCGGAAATTGTCGCCATCGCACCCCGGCTCGGGCAGGAACTCACGCGCCGCCTGATTGGACTGATGCCGGCGGAACGCATTGAAAGCTATGGCAAGGCCGCAGCTGTCGGAACCGCCGGCGAGATCGAGCACGCCTCCGCCATGATCCACACGCTGCGCTTCGGCAATCTCTTCCGCGACGCTGTCGGCGGCACGACCTATCTCGAATTCTGCAACACGCGCAACGCGCCGGGCGCGCTGCTGTCGCTGCCGATGATGCACAAGAGCGAGAACGGCCGCCGCTCGCATTTCATCACCGCCAACTTCCAGATCGCCGACGGCCCGGCCGCGGACGAGATCGTCGTCGCCATCGGCGCGGCGGATGGCGGCCGGCTCCACCCGCGGATCGCGGACCGCTTTCAGGACATGAAAGAGATGCAGCAGGAACATACGACTTAGCGTCGTGCCTCACACCCGGCCGTCCTGCTTCTGTCGCTTTTATCCTCGGGCACGCCCATCTGCATGGCCGCTTGAGACGCGCCACTTAGGCGTTCCGCGCCTGCCTCGGCTTTGGATCACCGCAGCCATTCAGACGCGAATTATGGAATGACCGCAAAGGGGCCGATCCCGGACAGGCCGCTTTGGGGGCAGATATTCGGATAGCTGCCATTCGGCGGTCTGGCGCTAGCACGGCCACTTCAAACCCCATCGGGCCCGTTCAGGATGCTTTCGCATTCACGAGAAGAGGTCATTGCGAGGTATCGCGAAGGGCGCCGAGGTAGCGGCATGTTGTGGTCACGGTGATGTGCTGCTCGAAATGCTGCAGCGATAAGTCTGTGACGAGGCATAGCTTCGCGTATCGAAGACGAACATCGAAGCCGTTCTGCTCAACTTGGACATGTTCTTAACGATCCGTGTGTTTCGTTGGACATCGGCGGGGAGCGTTCGACGCGCATGCTCCATGCGCCTTGTTCGTGTCGCGCTGTACTAAGCAAAAGGAGATTGCCCTGAGTTCTGCAGCCAATTTGACCGATAGCGAGATCGGCCTCATGAGGGGAATGCTCGCAACATATCCTAGGCTGTCCAACCAGGCGATCCTTTCTTACTTCACTCGACCGGGTCGCGATATCAATCACCGCGTCATCGCCGAGATCAAAGGGGGTGGCCATCAACGTCCCGGGGTCCGGCCAGCGACGGGCATGGAAGTCGACCTGTTCATTCAGGCAGCTCTCTACTGTCCTTGGCTGAGTCCCAGCGTTTTCGTTGACGGGTCCATCCACCTGGCTGCCACGCCATGGCGCCTGATGCTGGATTGGTGGCCGGTCGGACAGGGACTCTTCTCCTCGGGAGCGGTCGTGGGTGACCAATGTCCGCCTGTCAACTGGGTCTACGACTGTGGAACGACTTCGAGCGGCGCGCTGCTGGACAGGGCGCTTGGAGCCTTCTTCCGGCACCAGGATTTGATCAAGGCGTCGAACGTCCGGTTGTGCGTGCTCTCGCATTTCGATCGGGATCACGTGAGTGGAATTGTCCGCCTCATCGAGGGAATGCCTGTAACGACTTTGCTTCTGCCTTACGTCCCTCTGTGGCGGCGGCTGATTATTGCCTTGGCAGAAGGCGTAGAGGCTGACGATCCCATTTTTGGCTTCTACCTGGATCCGGTCGCCTTTCTCGCTGGCGGCGGCCGGGAAGGCCGCATCGGGGAAATCGTGTTCGTGCCGGCTTCGGGGCCGGAGGATTCGCCGCCGCCCGGGCCGGAGGACTTCGAAGGTGGACCGTCAGGCGGCGAGATCGATCTTAAGGTTGAGCGAGGAGATCCGCCGGACGAGGCGTCGGATGATCCTGCGGCGACCTCGCATGCCGGTGTTCAAGTTCGCTTCCTGCGTCCAGCCGGTCGAATTCTTGCACCGCTCCTGTGGGAGTTCGTTCCGTACAACGACGCTAATCTATCTCCCAGGGCGACGCCGGCCTTCCTGGCGGCGGCAAATCCCCTTCTCAACACCTTGCTTTATGATCCGGCCAACCGTGCAAATGCCTTGTCCGACCTCAAAGCCCTCTACGATCGCCATTTCGGATCGACGTCGGAGCTTCGCAATCTGATCTCGCTGTTTCTCTATTCCGGACCTCTGGGAAGACTTCGCCGTCAGTCCGGCGTTCCCAAAGCGCGCGAGACGCCCCCCTCGTCGGAGTTCAATCGGTGCGCGCAAATCTATACGGGGGACGGAACGTTGGATGCCGGCCCGCGCTTCGACACGTTCGAGCGCTTCTTCTCCGGAAGCGGACGGCTCGCCCGCGCAGCGTTCTTCCAGGTCATGCATCACGGGTCGAGACGCAACTGGCATCAGGGAATTGCCGCGAAAGTTCGCCCGTCGGTAAGTCTTTTTTCTTCCGATCCTGCACACCGGCGCTTCCGGCATCCACATGGCGAGGTGCTCAGGGACTTCTGGCCGTATGGCGCTGTTCAGATTGATCGGGAAATGGGCTACCGGTTCGATTGCTGGTTGTCGGCTTGAGGGCCGCAAGCGGAAAGTCCGCCATAGGCGGCAATTATCGGATAGCTGCCGTTCAGTAACTCGACCCCAAACAAACAATGCCTGGATGATCGCTATCGGATACGATTGCCTAATCAAATAGGGTGCGCACGTTAGCGCGCCTCAGCTAGGCGGTTCCTTACGAACGCTTCGAGATCTAGTGTGTCGTGGACGGCAACCAGGTCCTGCTCTCGGAGCTTTGTCACGACGCGGCGGCGGGATGCTTCAAGGGATCGGGCGATTGCTGTGCGCAGGTTTTACTAGACGCCCAGGTCTTCTTCGAAAACTGCCTTGATTCTGAGTAGGCGGAAGTCTTTGTTTTTTCATCGGCAAACGGTATTCAAAGGTCGCTAAAGGAGTAATGGATGGGTGATCTCCCTCTGGAGTCCCACTGGAAGTGGCTGGTCACACCATCGGTGCAAAACTTCGTCACGAGCGAAGAGCTTCTTCGCCAGATCAATATGGAGCAAGACGGCGAGCTTTTCCGGCAGGTGAGCTATGAAACCCTCCGGCTCGGCATGGTAGGCGCGATTTTCCTTCATCATTTTGCGGAAGTGGCCTTGGAACGGGATGCGTTCGCGCGCTTCAATCCGACCCCAACAAACAAGGCTCAGGTTCGTCAGCTGATCGCCAATTGCGCCGTGGACGCTGCTGGCAACCCGCGGCCAGATGATCATAAGGTCCTCGGTGAAGCGGCAGATGCAATCAAGCACGCTGAACTCACATCGCCGCAGATAATCCATGTACCCAAGACAGGACGGGTGATCGAAATCGCGCTGACCCCCCCGACAATCCACCTGGAAGGTCGGCCAGATGGTGAGGCACAGGTGCTCATCATCACGAACGCGGGTTCTCGATCGCTCAGCGCTATCATGCACAATGTCGTTCGCGGCTGGAATGCCTTGCTGGGGCTACCGTTGATCTAGCTGACATCCTGCAGGCGCGACTAGGCCAGGAAATTCTGACACATTTTCTTATGCGATTTATCGATCCGACCGAATACATAACCGAGGTGTCCAAGGAAGCGCAGGCCTCTGCGCTGCCGCACCTTGTGCCGATCTATAATGGGCGCGATGACCAAGTAGGCACCGCGTTCCTGACCATGTGGCACGGCAAGCAGCTGCTGGTGACCGCCGCGCACTGCCTTTTTGGGGCGACGTTTACCGAGAAGGCCGAAGACAAGCAGATCTTTGCGGACGGCGCATTGAAACCGCTCGGGCAAGTGACCCGTAGCGAGGTGGCTTTCACGAAGGAGATGGATGTCGCCATTGCTCATGTGGACGGGTTCGAGCCGAGGCGCGTGCTTCCCTACACGGCGCTGCAGATTGGCCTGCCGGCGCCGGAACGGGTGTCGATCGTTGGCTATCTCGCACGGGACTTTCATCGGTCTGGGGCGGACACGATCCTACGGCCCAAGCCCTTTTGCTACTCCGGTACCAAGGTGGAACTTGGTCCGCAGCTGGTCGGCGTCCGGTACAACAAGCGGGCCGTCACCACGAAAAACGGCCAGCTTGAGTTAGCGCCGATCCCGCGGGGCGTGTCGGGCGCACCGATGCTCAACACCGCAGCCCTGCTTCTCAATCAGGTCAGGGTATGCGGTGTATTCACCGATGAGCGGATGAGCGATGCCCACGTGTTCGGAACGCACGCTGACGTGCTCCCTCCCCTGATGCAGACGTTGATTGAGCCGTGAGTGGTGGAGTGCTGCTCGCTCGTTACCCAGTTTGGACCCGATCTCCCATCAACGCTGCTTGCTAGACAACCAGGAGCGGCGGGGCATAGCGGCGCGTTGCTGAACGCGGCCCCGCTATGTTCAGCGAGGCCGTACGGGTCAGATTTCTGTTGCTTCGGCAAGCGTCAGCGCATCATCTATATCTACGTCGAGATATTTCTCCCTTCGGCCAGCATGGCCATTGGAGAGATAGTGGAGCCGTGTCCGGACGGTCCGGAGGTGGGCGTGCTTGGCGAATAACTGCCATTCAGGACTCGCCCCCCTTTCAGATGTAAACAATTCGCTCCTGCCGTGACCGTTTTTGGCCCAAGCGGACGCGGCTAATGCATCCGACGGGCTCGATGCAACGCTGTGGTCGCTAGACCTGCAGCATGTGTAGCGGCGGCTCGTCACCGGGGATCCGACATCAACTCGTAGGGCAGGGCCTTCGTGAAGCGGCCCAGGCTGTCCAGGATAGCGAATACCCTGTCGGGCAGCGCATCGATCACCTCGTCCCGCAGGTAACAAATCCAGGGTTCATCGTTGGTCGTCGACCAGACGAAATACTGGTCCCAGCCACGCTCCGCGATCAGGGCGACGAACGTCTGGCGCTGTGGTATCGACCATTCGAAGCCGCCATGGAACATCCGGTTCCGGTAGCTGAGCAGAGCGACGATCCAGTCGAGATCATCAGGGCCAAGATAAGCAGAAACGCCGGTGGCGTCACAGAGCTGAGGCAGGCCCGAAACGATGTCGACGCGGCCGTCATTCTTGCCGAAGTACCATTGAACGTTCCACCGTTCTGGATGCTCCTTCGCGCGACGCCACCGCTTATGGTCGGGCGGCAAAATGTCCTTGGTGACATATTTCTCGCCCAGGGCGTGGAAGGCCTGCGCGAAAATGGTCTCGATCGTCGGAACGATCATGCCAACGGCAGAGAGGCTGATCGCGGCGTCGCTGTATGTCGAACGCCACATCGCATCGACATGCTCATCGACAACATGATCATAGTAGGCCCCCCTGTAGGTTCGGGCTTCTTCCTCCAGCTCTTTGATGTTGGTGCTGACATGGTCGGCCGATCGCCGGTGCTCTCTCAGGACAGCCCTGATCGCTTCGAGTTGGGCATCCCAATCGATCGTCGAGACGAGACGGTAGAGGTAGTCGCGATCATCCAGCAGGTTTTCGAGGCCAAGCTTGAGACGTTCCGGGTCAGTAGGCATCGTTCCTCTAAGCGGAAATTGCCGTGCCGATTGGCCGCTGTTCCGTCGCTTTCGGTAGCAGGTCGAGACAGCGCGTATCTCCGGCCGCCGCTAGGAAATTGATGGCGTCGACCACATTGGAGACGGCCTGCGTGTCGCCGGTGGACAAGCCGGCCACCAAGATTGCTCGCAGGTTTTGCGACTTCACACCAAGCTCCATCATATCGAGGTGACGGTTCTTGATAAGGGTCGAGATGGTTTCCACGGCCCGGTGGGGGAGCGAGGAGCTGAACTCGGCGATCCGATCCACGAGATGAAAGGTCTGTCCGGGCCCATATCCGGCATTCGACGCAGCGATTGTCTGCTGCATGAGCCAGTCGGGATCGAGGCCTCGTTGGTAGTAGAATTGGCCGATCGCGCCGATCTCCTTCTGGAAGACCGAGCGTTGCGCCGAGCGCTCTGAAGCGGCCAGTAGCCTTCGATCCCAATAGCTCTGCGCTCGCAGACGCCTCTCCCCTTCGGGCAATGCCAGCTGGGTGCCCAGGAACCACATCGCCTTCCGCCGCGCCTCGATTGGGGCGTTGTCCCAGAACTGGCCGCAGATGTCTTCGGGCAGTGCATCAACGATGTAGAGGATCACGACGTAATGCGCGAACTTCTCCGTCAGATGGTCGCGATCGGCTCCCGCTACGCTTTCACCCAGCCGCGGGATCTCGTGCCGATAGCAATCGCTCATTTCAGTGGCGAGTGAGGAAAGGGGCCCCGTGCCCATCTGGACGTGCGACAGCCAGACCGCGTCGCGCAGCTTCGCATCGGATGTCCCGAAGAAATTCGCTGCATTGGCCTCGAGGAAGTCGGCCGCTAAGTAGCTAAGCCAACCGAGGTAGCGCCCGATGATCGCCCGCGGCACTCTCCCATCCGCACCGCTCCGGGCGACCTCGGCATCCAGAATGCTCTTGATCTCCGGTAGTGCGGCAAGAGCGTTTCCTGGATCCTTGCCGATCGCCGTCTCCGGGTTTTTGCTCAGCCAGAAGATGAGTTGGATGCAAAGCTCCATGGCGGCGCCGCGCGACGTGGACGTGGCGGCGAAATAGACTTGCCGGCGGTAGTTCTCCTCGAAGGTCTCCGAGTCCGCCGGCGACGAGCTCTCGTAAAAGGCGAGGACCTGGGCCCGGACCTCGGCCTCAAGGCCAAAGCTAATGCCTTCCTTGCCTAGCTGCAGCCCCACCGAGGCCAGTTCGATTGCGGTCTTGCGGGCCGATG
Organism: Mesorhizobium sp. M0019; assembly: GCF_040323975.1. Lineage (NCBI taxonomy): Bacteria > Pseudomonadati > Pseudomonadota > Alphaproteobacteria > Hyphomicrobiales > Phyllobacteriaceae > Mesorhizobium > Mesorhizobium sp. M0019. The sequence continues at coordinate 23,408 of NZ_JAMYVK010000046.1, forward strand.
ACCAATCCGCGTCATGACCCTCGCCTTCGTTGCCGGTCGAACCCACGCGAGACACAAGCGTTCCGGTAAGCGCGAGGATGCCTTCCCAGTTGACCGCGGTCTTGTTCCGCACGACGGTCGTCAGGCCCTCGATGATCCTGCGAATATAGATCGCGGGAACGGCGGAGAATTTGTCGGCCCCTTCTGAGAAGGCAATGGCATTCTGCTCGGCGGCCTGCCGCAATTGCTGGCCGAGAGCGGTCACCGTGACCTTCTGCGCCTGCGGTGAGGGGCGCCAGTCCGTCAGGAACGCAACGATCTCTTCGACCGAACGGTTCGCGAGGTCGGTCGCGTCCGCTGGACTGATGTCGGGCTCATTCAGCTCGTTGAGCCACGCATCGGGATCACCGTGACGTTCGACGTCCTGCTGACGGTGTTTGGGAAGCACCTGGCGCCAACGCCATTGCACTTCCCGCAGCACGGATGCCCTGAAGTCGGCCCTTTCTTCGTCGTTGGGCTCTCGCCCGGCGCTTTTCTGGAAGCGCTCCTGCCAGCTCGGCTCGTACTTTGACGGGACGTTGTCGACCGCGCTCAGGATCCTGCCCCGGGTTTCATCGGGCAAGCGGTCGAACCAGGCGGCCGCCAGTTCGCCATACTCCACATTGCACCACGTCTCGCCGATCAGACCGGTATCATCGAGGTTCGAGGTGGCGAGCGCCGGTGCGGCTGCGGGATCGAGCGAAAGGACATGGAGCCGCAGGCGAGTGAACAACCGTGAAGGATATTTCGAGATCTCGGCGACGACGGCCTCTAGCCGGTCAGGGGATGCCGAAGAGATGATGCGCGCCGATCGGACGATCTCACCGACCAGGGCATCGACGATGCCGTGCTTGGCGCCGTGCTCGGAGATGGTCCTCGACATGTGGTGGGAATAGTCGCCGGGGGGATCATAGCTCACCCGTCCCTCGATGCGCAGTGCGGCGTCCAGCATCTGGCACAGCACACGGACAAGGTCGGTGCCCAACCCGGCAGCGCATGCGCGAACGTCCTGGGGCAGGAAGTGCTCGAACATGTGCTGGCCGAAAAGGGTCGTTGCCCTGCCGTCGCCGGCAACGATCCGGTAAAGCGAGCCGAAGAGGCTGAGAGCGGCCTCGTGGCGCTCCCCTTTGACGAGGTCTTTGAGGATCGTGTGGACGGCCGACGAATGGGGCAGGCGAGTGTCTCGGCCGAGCCAGCCGTCCACGATGTCGATCAGGCCCTCCGCCTCGCCGGCCGGAAGAGCGGCGATCGCTTCCGCGCCATACCAATGAACATCCTGGTCTTCTGACCCACCGACTGCAAACAGCGCGGCGGCCACCTTCGCTCGAACCGCGGGATCGCTTGAGGCAGCCATCCTCACCAGGTATGGGCCTGCGGGCCAATGCTGCAGGCGAAGGCCGTCATCTATGTCATCGAGGCCTGCCCAGGACGCAGCGAGCAACCTGTGCTCGGCAAGGGGATCGAGCCAATCCGCGGAGTCCAGACGCTCGAAGAAGTAGGACAGCAGCGGGAGAGCACCGGGAATCTCGCGCGACAGTGCCTGCACTGCCGCCCTTCGGTCCGGCATTGCGTGTAGCTCGTCGAGACGTCGAATATAGGCCGAGTACTTGCCCTGCAGGGCGACCATCAGGCCCCGAACGGTCGTGTCGAAAGGCGCCTGCCATTCCGAACGGAATTGAGCGTCCACCTCCAGTGACTGATGCAACTCTCGCCCGTAGTGGGCCTTGGCGTGCGCCGCCATCACCGACTTCCAGGATCGAGCAACATCGCCGTCGGGAGCGAGGCCCAAGGTGGCGCAAATCCGTTCGATCTGTTCGCGATGGCTGAGCTTGGGGGCTAGGATGGCAACCGCTCGCTCTGCCGCTTGCGGGGCGTATCCGACTGCTTGGAGCGCAGCGCGGGCCTGTTCGAGGCGAGTCTGAGTCTCGGGCGAAATTGCTATCGTCAAGTCGGCAGGAGTTGCGAGGAGTTGACGGAGAATGGCTTCGATCTCGCGCATGGCGTGGCCCGCCAGCGGCACCGATACGCGGAGGGGCAGAGTGCCGGCCGTAAGCCGGCAGAAGTCGACATACCGATCCGCGGTCCGCTTTCCCAGCAGGCGCTGCAGAAGAGAGGCAGTATGGCGCTGCTTCTCGGACATGTTGGCTAGGGGAAACTCCTCGACCAAGCCCACCTGTCCCGCTCCGCTCGAATTGGGCCTGGCCCGTACGCTTAGGTCACCATTTTCCCGGTGCCATCTCAACCAAGTTTACGATCGGTGGGATCGTCAACTCGCCATCGCCGTGATCATGGCTGCGATACGGTTTGCCTCGGCAGCGGTGAGATCGCTCGGAAGCCCTTCCACTTTGACGACACCGGTGCGCACGGGGATCGCGAGCGTCCCCATGATCGTTGGACCACCGCCGACGCTTTCCTTGGATACAAAGTCGGCGAACTGCTTGCGAATGGCACTGACTCGGCCTTCATACGACTCGGCCGTTTTGTCGGCAATCCCATCATTGGCTGCGCGGAATCGAGCGTAGAGGCTTTCCAAGTCGACGTTCAACACGTTGGCCTTTTCCCCCTCAGTGGCGATCGAAAAGACTCGGCTCACGGAGCTCGCGTAGGAGTTGGCGGTATTAGCAGTCAGCTTGTTGCGGATGAGCTGCTGTCCGATGAACTCTTCAAGGGCATTAAGGTCGGTGCGCATTACCTAATCCTGTAATGTATTGTCATTGACAATCATTACATGTCTTTGCCGAGGACGCAAGCGTTTTGAATGTGAGGACGACTTCCGCCGTTTCGCGGCGAGCGACCGGGTAAGCAAAGCGTCGCCGTGTCATACAGGCGACTTTGAAGCTTGCCCGTGAAGGAACGTGGGACTGGTTTCAGGGGAACGGCGGTATCACCGACGCACAGGTGCGTGAGGTGCTGGGCTATCTTTCGCGGCCGGATATATCTGTCGTGTCGAAAGGCCTGGTGCCGCCCCGCCTTGCTTGGCGTCGTGGAGGCGCCACGTCGGCTTCGAGTCAGGCGTTCCATTCCCCGGTCTTCGCAGCACCGAGCCAGATCCATCCCGGCCACCAATCTCATGAACCGATGCATTCTAGTCGCCCCGAAAAGGGCGGCCTTCGGTCACCGCGTGATCATCGAGCCGACGTCGATGTCATTTTTTCCACAAGAGGGTTTGCGGCGAAATTGGTACGATCTCTTGTGCTTCCGCAGTGCTTCCGCGCAAAAAGAGCGAGGATACTTGCCAAAATCGCGTTCAGCTAACTATCTGATATTAATGTTAAAAATGGCGCACCCGACAGGATTCGAACCTGTGACCTCTGCCTTCGGAGTGCCTGGCCACCTCGAATGCCTCGGACGGGCGCCTGCTTGACGTCACTGAAACTCAGCCCCTCACGGGATCAAATGTCGAAGAGTAGGCGGCAGCGCGTAGACCTCCTCGAGTTTGGCGGCGCCGATCGCCTGCCGTGTTGCGCCTGCCCGAGCCAGGATCGAAGGGCGCCGTGTTTTGCGATCAGATCGCCTAGCGCGTCAAACATCGTATTGCTGATCGCCTGTTGCTGGGCGCGAAGGTGATCTTCGAGCAGCTTGTCGCGGCAAATATAGCCGGCATTGACGCCGGGAATGGCGTGTTCATCAAGAGGCGGGCATCAACTCCGTGACGCCGGCTGGCGTCGCAAGAGTTCTGAACGTCTGCCGCAGATCATTGCCCCACTTTGCCAGAACTTTGCGATCCTCCTTCTGCTCGGCCAAATGCCCGCTGTCGCTAGCTGCTGGGAACAACCAGTTGTCGGCCTCAAGCGGGTATAAAGGGCGCGCAAACCGGATTACCCGCGTCAGACAGAGGATCATCTGCCGCGATAGCGGAATGTCGAAGGCGCGGTCGGTACCGCCCTTGGGCCGCGGGATGTGCAACACGCGGCGCCGAGGATCTAGATTATGGGGTTTGGTCTCTATCAACGCCGTTGGCCGGCATCCCGAAAGCAGCGAGAACAAATGGAATTCGCGCCGTATTGGATTTGGCAACGCGGCGACTTGCCGGAACCAGTGGGTTAGATCCTCCAGCCCGGTCGAGGTGTTCCGACGCCCCTCCGAGTTCAATCGACTACGCTCGCGGGATTATCGGCCGGGAGATAGCGGTGCGCTTTGCGCGCATGACTATAGATAGCCCGCAGCGTCCGCATGGCGCCATTGGCGATATAGGGACCATGCTCCGTGGTAATCTCATCGTGCCGCGAGATGACCTTGCTGGGATTGTCAGCCAATTCCTGCAAGGGCGTGTCGAGCCAATCTCTAAAAGTCGTTCGACGTGGTCCCGATAGCCTTCTATGGTACCTTCGCTTCGGCCCTTCCGAATGAGGTGGGCGTCCCGATACCGTTCCCAAGCTTCCTTTAGAGTTACGCGACGGTGCGCGGCGGCCAGACCGGCAGGCTGTGTCCGATCCCTATTTGCCGGCGAGGCTTCGCCTGCTTGCTGGTCGGCCTCGGCAGGCTTTGGATTGGGGTGCTCGCCCCTTCGAGATCTGCGCAACATACGTCTTGGCAGTTGCGCGCGCCTCGCGTGTAGACATCGTCGCCGCGTTACCGATCCATACTGAGATTGTGGCGATGCGCTTGCCACCTTCGCGCAGGTCGCACTGAACGGCGAATACTTTCCTCCGCCTTCCGACCACAACATGGAAGCCTTTGAGCTGGGCGTCGCGGGCGCGATACTGTTCCGAACTAGGCGACTCGAGGTCGCTGATCGCCTTGTCGTTGAGGAGGATACGAATGTCGGCCATGGCCTAGTTCTGCGAGTCTGGGGGTACACCGGCCGAAAATCTAGCCGGTTTTCGGCCGGTTTTAGACTCGCACATAATTAGATGGTGCGTCTACGCAAAGTACCAAGTATCGCTTAAGTGGCTGTGGAATCATACAAATTGTGTACTGTAGCGAAAAGACAGATACACCAGGAAGCATCAAGATAAACTATGAATCTGCGGGTCAGGAATTCGAATCTCTTCGGGTGCGCGCAATGTCACCTATGTCTCGGGTTGCTCAAAAGCCCTCAAATTCATAACCTGAAGGTCACAGTTCAAATCCTGTCCCCGCAATAATGCCATAACCTTCCTGATTAACCGGGGCTGTTTTTGCGTCCGCGTCTAAGGTTCGAGATGACTAGTTGTGCCCGATTTGCCCCTTCCCCACCACCAACTGCTCCAACATGCGATGGCGAAGATCAAAGGGTTCCGCGCATTTCGCATCAGGGCGTCCCAAGTCTGCCGATTGATTGATGAATAGTGCGGGTCGTGCTCCGGGTGCGTGTGCCACTCGCCGACGAAGCTTTCAGTTCCGCCGCTCAACGTCCAGGCAGCCATGGCCGCCACCTGATGGCCCGCGTCACGGCGGTTGAACAAGGTCCGTCTTAACTTCCGCCGGCAGCGGGGCGGTACAGTCCACGATCTCGATGTGCGGACCACGATACGAGCCGATCGGGGCTTTCGGTCGATGACGTTCGACGGGAAGCAGGCATTTCATGTTGCTAATTCCAGCCCATCGGCATTGCGGCCTTGGCCCAATCTAGAGCCATCTCGCAGGCAAGGGCAGCTGCGGAAGGCTGCGGAAGCAGACCTACTGACTGGGAATCTCATCCAGCGAGCAAGTCAACAGTTTTATGATCTGTTCGCGTATCATATATAACTATAATGATACGCAAAGAGATCAATCTTCCTCCCTGCCTTTAGCGCCGCGCGACGGTGGACGCCGTCCGAAACTAACGCCCAATCAGCGCTCTGAAATCATCGGCATATTAAATCAAGGCTGTCCGGCAGCTGAAATCGCTCGTCTCTTCGCGTTCATAGGGCCGACCGCGCTGACTCGGGGTCAATGTGGATCGCTACTCCTTCATTGCAATGGATTTGCACCATCTACTCCCTGCCGGTCTCCCGGCGCACCTTGTTCCGACCCCTTCAAGGGCTCAGCTCGGTCGGCGTGACCGATCAGCCCGATCAAAGCGATCGACTTAGGCGTCAAATGCGGCTTCACTCTCGGCTGTCCAGTCGGGCATGGTGGGGCGCTTCCCTCATCAATTCCGCGACCAGCGCGAATCGCCCCGCATCCGCGACTTTCTGACTCAGTGAGACTAGGCGCCCGCCGCCGTGCGGGCGATGCCGGCATCAACCGGCGGGCAGATGTGCCGAGGGCAACAAGCGCGCCTGACGCAACGCCGCCAGATCAGCCGAGCCGGTGCAGAAGCAGGCGACGGCCAACTGGCGGATGACGATCTCGAAATGCGCGACAACCGCCTCGGTGGATATCGTAGCCGCGCGCAGCACGCCGGCCGCCTGCCCGGCGATGTCCGCGCCCAGGCGGATGGCCTTGGCCACGTCGACGCCGTCGCGGATCCCGCCCGACGCGATCAGCTTCACCATTGGCAGCGCCCGACGTACCGCCTGCACGCTGGCCGGGGCCGGAATCCCCCAATCGGCGAACGCCATCGCCACTGCACGGTCGGCGGCATCGCGGGCGCGCTCGCCCTCCACCGCGGCCCAACTGGTGCCGCCGGCGCCGGCGACATCGATCACCGCCACGCCCGCGTCGACGAGCGCACAGGCCACCGAAGCGGACAGGCCCGACCCCACTTCCTTGGCCACGATCGGCACGCCCACGCTGCGCGCTGCGCGAGCGATCTGCGCCAGGACGCCGCGCCAGTCGCGGTCGCCCTCCGGCTGTACCGCTTCCTGCAGCGGATTGAGATGAACGATGAGTCCATCGGCCTCCAGCGCATCCACCGCCCGGCGCGCCAGGTCCAGGCCGTCGGCCTCGCGCAGTTGCGCGGCGCCGATATTGGCCAGCAAGGGAATGTCTGGGGCCAGGCGGCGCAGCGCGCGCGTCAGCCCCTGGGAGTTGCGGGATTGCAGGCTCACGCGCTGCGAACCGACGCACATGGCGATCCCCAAGGCTTGCGCTGCCTCGCTCAGATGCCGGTTGATGGTCTCGGCGCGTGGCATGCCGCCGGTCATGGAGCTGATCAGCAGCGGCGCGCGCATGGTCTTGCCCAGCAGCGAGGCGCGCAGGTCGATCTGCGTCAGGTCCAACTCGGGCAATGCGCAGTGTTCGAAACGGATGTACTCCCAGCCGGCGGCGACCTTGGCCGGCGCCGTTCGCCGATCCAGCACGATGTCCAGATGGTCGTCCTTGCGCCGGCTCAGGGCGGTGTCGCTCATGCTCGCTCCATCCGTCGCATCGGGCGACGGCGTTGCGTCGGATCGGACCGACGGCAGCGCGCGCACGCCGCCGCCTCCCGTGCGTTCAGGCCGACGCACGCTGGCCTCCCCCCGCAGCGTCGCTGCGGTAGCGGCTGGTCGAGGTCTGGTAGTACTGCGCGCGGATGGCCGCCATGGCCTCGATCAACGGTCCCCACGGCGCGGGAAAGCGTTCTTCCGCCATCATCCGGTGCAGCATGCGCGTGTGGCCGGCCAGCTCGTCGTTGAGGAACTCCTCCACAGGCATAGCCGGATAGCGCTGCAGCAGCAGGATTGCCGCGTTGTCGGCCTCGCCGGCCGACCTGTCCTTGTCGCGTCCATGCAGATCGTTCTGCAGGCGCCCTATCGCGGAGATGAGCCGCAGGACCTGGCGAAACGCCGGACGCGCGCGCAAGGTGGCCATGTCCAGCCCCCACAGCAACGACAGGCAACAGAACACGTTCGTGTAGGCGATCGAATCGATGCCGTTGTGCAGGTACTCGGCGTAGGACCAGCGTTCCGCCCCTGCCGCCTGCGCGTGTCCCGCGCGCAGCGCCGCGCAGTAGCACCGGGTATCGTCGAGAAGCTGAGCATAGTCGCGACGATCGTAGGCGAGCGCGGCCAGCGAAGCGCGCAGCACAGCGCAGCCTTCGAATCCGGGGAGCGCGCACGGCCCGCCCTGCCCCAGCGCCTGCTCCACCGCGGCGAGCTGCTCCGGCGCGATCAGGCCAAGGTCGTTGCAATCGTCGAGCCAGAAGAGCAGCGCCAGTTCGCGATAGAACGCCACGATCAGCGTTTCGTCCTGCGGATCGCGGCCGGTGCGGGCGCTGGTGTCGCGCAGGCTCTGGTGGATGCGCTGCAGGATGTACTGGCCGCCCCTGACCGCTTCCACGGCATGCTCGTCGGCGAACCCGGTCAGGGAACGCCCCCACTCCAGCACCTGCTGCAACGCGCGTTCGTTCTGGATCATGGCGCTGCCTCTGCTCCCTCGGCCAGGACGCGCCGCCCCCAACGAAGCGCCAGCCACAACCCGGCGAGTTCGGCCACGCGCACCACCCGGGTGGGGCAATACAGTTCCTTGCCGATCCATAGCTGCGTTTGCGGCAATGCGTGCGCCGCATGGCGGGCGAGCATCCACTCCAGCGCACGCGCCACCGCCTGCGCGATGCGCCGGCGCCCTGTCGGCTCTTCGCTCCCGTCCATCACGTGCAACGCGAACAGCGCATAGGCGGTTTCCTCGAATGTCGACGCGCGACCGGCGCCCCAGCCGCCGTCGTCGCGCTGCGCCCGCAGCAGCGCCGCCAGCGCGCGCTCGTCGCGCCACTGGGACTTGCCTTGCGCCAGCGCAGCGACCGCATGCGCGGTGGGATACAGCCACGAAACGTGCCATTTTTCGTTGTCCCATAGACCGTGCGGGTTGCGATTGGCCTCCACGTAGGCGCTGGTGCCGGCGGCCGGCTTTCCCAACATTCGCAACGCATGCAGGGCATGGATGTTGGTCGACACCGAGGCATTGCGCTCGCCGGGGAAGGTGACGAACAGCTCGCCGATTTCGAAATGGCGCAACGCACCGACCGCCGGGTCGCGGCCTGCAAGGCGCAGGACGCACATCGCAACGGCGGTGTCGTCCGCATCGGCCGCGAAGTGCAAGGCCGGACCAAGACCGCGCACGCCCAGGCGGGCGTCGAGTTGCGCGACGATCACTTGCACCGCCTCGGCGAGCGCGGGATGCGCGAACAGACCGGCCAGATGCAGGGTGTACAGCGACCAGCATGGCTCGAATACATTGATCGGCCAGACGTTGGGAAAGACACCTTCGATGCCGCTGCGCGTCGCCCGCGATGCCGCCTGCAGATACGCGTCGGCGCGCCCGACCTGCGGCGTGCTTCCCTGTGCCACGGCGTGCGCACGCCACGCGGCGGTGGCCGCCGGACTGATGCCGATGCTGCCTTCGTCATCCGGGCATGCGGTGGTCGGCGACGTCCCCCAGGCTTCCCAGGAGTGCAGCAACGGATGGCCGCTCGGCAACGTCGCCACCCCCCCCAGCTTGACCAGGCACGCTTGCCGCAACGGCAACAGCGCCGGGTGGCGCGGAAACGCCACGCCGCCCAGCAAGGATGCGGCCTCGCCGCACAACTGCGGCAGGATCAGCTCCGCGCCGATCGGCGCATCTTCCGGCACCGCATGCGCGTAGGGATCGGGCTGGCGCTCGAGGAACCGGGTTGCAGCCTGGACTGCGTCGGCAGCGCCGGGAAGAGGATCGGCACGCTGCAATGCCAGCAACGCCGCCCACGTGGGCGCATGGCGGAACAGCGGGAAGTCCGCACTTCCCCATCCGCCATCGGCCTGTTGCTGCGCGATGAGCCACGCGTATGCGTCCTGCCGACCGGTGACGTTGCCGTGGAACTGCAGAGCTCGCGCCGTGTCGTAGACGGACGGACCGACGCTGCCGCCGTCGCTCATCTCGCTCAGCAGGTGGCGCAATTCGGAAAGGATCTGTTCGGACAGCGCGTTCACGCGGGATGTTCCTCTGCAGACGGTTGACGGGAACCAGGATCGGGCAGACGCCGCGCACGTAGCCGCCGGTTCGGACACAGTGCAGGTGCACCGCCCGCCGGCCGATCGCAGCAGCACAGGGGCGAGTCCATGCGGACGGACGCGCTCATGCGTATGGCGCGGACAGGTACACGTTGGCCCGCTGCAGCATCTGCGCTAACCGTTCCCCACGCGGCCCCAGGGGGGCGATGGCCTCCCCGGCGTCGCGCAACAAATCCAGCGCGAACTGGCGCGCTGCTTGCAGCCCCATGATCGATGCGCAGGTCGGCTTCTGCGCCGCCGCGTCCTTACCGGGGGTCTTGCCCAGCGTCGCGGTATCCGCTGTTGCGTCGAGAATGTCGTCGACCACCTGCAAGGCCAGGCCGAAACAGGCGGTGTACCGATCGAGCGCACAGTACAGCGCAGCGTGCGCGGCATCCTCCGCGATGGCGCATAGCGCGCCCATGCGAACGGACGCGCGCACTAGCGCTCCGCTCTTCATCCGGTGCATCGCCACGATCCTGTCCAGCTCGGCGTGCTTTCCGACCAGCGACAGATCCATGGCCTGCCCGCCTGCGGCACCCTCGGCGGACACGGCCTGCGCCAGTTCGCGCACGAGCGCGATACGGTTGTCGCCCGGCGCATCCAGGCTCGCCAGGGTCAGGAAGGCGTGCGCCTGCAGCGCATCGCCGACCAGGATCGCAGTGGCTTCGCCGAACTTGACGTGCACGGTCGGAAGGCCGCGGCGAAGCACGTCGTCGTCCATTGCGGGCAGGTCGTCGTGGACCAGGGTACAGGCGTGCATCATCTCGATGGCGGCGCCGACGTCGTCGAGCATGTGCGCCGGCGTGTCGGCCAGTGCGCCGGCCGCCAGACAGAGCAAGGCGCGGGTGCGCTTCCCGCCATGCAAAGTGGCGTAGCGCATCGCCGCCATCAGCTCGGTCTCACCGTCGTCTTCGGCGCAGAGAAGACGCGCCAGCGCCTGTTCGACCCGCTTTGCGCCGTCCTGCATCCAGATCTCCGGCAGCAGCCTGCCGGATGCGCCGCGCGCCTGCGCGCCCAATCCGCCGAGCGCGGAAACGCCAGTTCGGTCGTCGTGCAGCGTGGAACCGGTCTGCATGTTTTTCATGTCCTTGTACCTGACACGAGATGGCCACAGCGAGCGCCAAGCCGCAGCGGTGTTGCCGGCGTCGCACCGAGCGCGTGCGCTGAGTGCAGCAATGCCGCGCCTCGCCGGCGCCGCTGCCTCGCCACACGGGGCATGCGATGCCAGCTCATGAGAAGCCTATGCGGATTGCCATGGACGGATGTGCGGTCGGGTAATACCGCCGGCCTTTTTCGACGCCGCTCAGCAACCGCGGCCGCACCCCGGCCTTGTGCATGATCAGCGCCAAGGCGATGCAGAACTGCACCATTTCCAGCCATACCAGGTGGTAGCCGATGCAGACGTGTGGGCCGGTACCGAACTGCAGCATGTCCACCGGCCGGATCGGCTCCGTGCGTTGCAGCCACCGCGCCAGACGGAACTGATCAGGCGCCTCGTGCAGCAGCGCCGAGGTCGAGAAATGCAGCAGCGGGATGCACAGATGGGTGCCCGCGGGAATGCGCCGTTGGCCGAGTTGCAATTCCTGCAGCGCGCGACGCGGCAGGAGCGTGGTCGCCGGATGCAGACGCAGTGTCTCGCGGAACAGCGCCTCGGCGACCGGACACTGCGCCAGATCCGCGTGCCGGGTCGGCACCGCGCCCACGCGTTGAGCCTCCTCGACGAGGGCGTCCCACAGCACAGGCTGCCGCGCCAGCTCGATCACCATCCAGGCCATCGTCGAGGCAGTGGTGTCGTGACCGGCAAGCAGCAGCAAGCGGATATTGGCGACCAGGACGTCATCGGAGAGCCTATCGTCGCTGCGGTCGAAGACGCTCACCATGTCGTTGATCAACCCGGTGCGCGCAGCATGCGCGCGCGCGTCGCAAACGAACTGGCGCAACTGCGCGTCGATCCAGTCGCGGGCGGCGCGGCCGCGCCGCAAGGGCAGTCCGGGCAGGTCGACCGGGGGCGCGACGATCAGCTGCAGCAGTTGCCGGTACTTGCGATGCCATCCCGGCAGGTCCTGCGCGGGGATTCCCATGAGGCTGAAGATGAGCTTGAGCATCAGGTCGCCGGTTTCGCGCAGGATGGTTACGTCGCCGCGGTCGCGCCACGCCTGCACCCGCGCCCGGATGACGGGCGCGAACAGGTCGCCGATGCCGGCCTGGGTCAGCCCCTTGGGCAGAAACGCCGCCTTGATCGCATCACGCGCCTGCCGGTGCGCGCCGCCGTCCTGGGCAACCAACGTTCCGCCAAGCAATTCGGGCGCGATTTCTTCGATCAGCGCCGAAGACACGTCCTTGTGCCGGAGCAGTGCGAACGCATCCGGATCCACGCAGGTCATCAAGTGTCCAGCAGGGCCGAAATCCAGCCAGAAGTGGCTGCCCAGCGTCCGTTCTGCGCGCTGCAGCAGGCGCGGCAGGTCGCAGACAATGGCGGGAAGATGCCCGACCAGGGGGAAAGCGCCAGGCATGACCGGGATGTCGCATCGCAGCCGGTGCCGACGGTTGAGTGGGTTGAGCAGCATGTCCATCAGCAGCGCGCCGCCGCCGCCGATTCGGTGTCGCCGGCAGGGCGCGCGGCGCAGCTGTTGCCACCGTCGGCGTATGTCGGCACATGCGCCAGCATGCCGCCATCGATGCACACGACCTGGCCTGTGATAAACGCAGCATCGTCGGAGAGCAGGAACGCCACGAGCGCGGCCACGTCCTCGGGGCGGCCGACGCGCTGCAGGAGCTGGTGCCGGCGCAGATGCCGTTGCATGCACTCGTCCAGCTTGGCGAGGAGACGCTCGGTCATGACGAGACCCGGCGCAACGGCGTTGCAGCGGATCTGCGCATGACCGTATTGGGTGGCGAGCGAAGCCGAGAGCATGTTCATCGCCGCCTTCGACGCGGCGTAGGACGTCTGCGCCGTATCACCGCTGAGCCCCTGGCACGACGACATGTTGACGATCGCGCCACCGCCGCGGGCGATCATCCGTGGGATGGCCTGCCGGCAGCAGAGCAGCGTGCCGCGCAGATTGGTCGCCATGGTCTGGTCCCAGACTGCCAGGTCCAGGTCGAGGATCGCGCGGTCGCGCGGGGTCAGATGCATGGCGCTCGCATTGTTCACCAGCAGGTCGACCCCCCCGAAGTGCCGCTCCGCCGTCTCGAACAGCGCTGCCACCGCCTGCTCATCGGCGATATCCATGGCTATGGGCAGCGCGTGGCCTGCTTCGGCCGCGATCTGCGCGGTGCAGGCGATGGCCGCCGAGCCATCAATGTCGGCCACCACCACTCTGCCGCCCCCGCGCGCGATGGCGAGAGCGCATGCCTTGCCGATGCCGGCGCCGGCGCCGGTCACCACGGCCACCTTGCCTTCAAACCGTCCCATCGTGTCTCCTGAATTGCATTGGTCTTTCGCAGCATGCCGCTGGGCCTGCGCCGGAGAAGGCGCAGGGTCGGCGCTGGCGCGCTCGTCATGGCCAGCGTCGCTTTCGATCACCCGAATGGCGGCGACCGGGCACTGGTTGGCCGCAAGCCGCACGGCGGCGTGCAGCGCCTGCGGGACCGTCGCCACGCACACTTCGGCCACGCCGTCCGGTTCGCGCTGGCGAAAGGTGCCCGGCAGCGTCAGCACGCACTGCCCGGTAGTTCCGCACAGATCCTGATCGACCAGGACGCGCATCTCAGCCCTCCTGCCCATGCAGCCGCACCGGCAGCGCGCGGAACGTCCTAAGGAACGCGGAGGGCTCCCGGGTCGGCTGCTCGGCCAATGCCAGCGTGGGGAAGCGCGCCTGGATCCGCGGCAGGCTCTCGGCCAACTGCACTCGGGCCAGTTGCGCACCCAGGCAGAAGTGGATGCCGTGGCCGAAGGTCAGCATGATCTTCCCGTCGATCGACATGCCAGGACTGGTGCCGTAGAACCGCACGGGATCGAAGCGGTCGGGATCGGCGAAGGCGTCCGGGTCGCGATTGCCGGCCGCGATCAGCACGCGCACGTCCGCGTTCTTCGGGATCACCACGCCGCCCAGTTCGATGTCGCGCTGGGCGATACGCGGAATGGAGCTGAACATGGCGGGCGCGTCGTAGCGCAGGGCTTCTTCGACGAATGCCTTCACCCCCACGGCATCTCCCTTCAGCCAGTGCCGCTGTTCGGGATACGCCAGCATCGCCAGGACCGCATGGCCGATGGCCGCGGCAGTGGTGGCGAAGCCGCCCAGCAGCATGCCCCAGAGCATGCTGATCAATTCCGCATCCGACAGCATCTCGGCATCGTCGTCGTGTGCGCCAACCAGCATTGACACGATGTCGTGGCGGGCATCGGTGCGCTTGCGCTGTATGAGGTCGCCGAAGTAGGCCTGCACCCTGGCGCTGGCCGCGTCCCCCGCAGCGAGTTGGGGATCGCTGGCGTGGGGGCTCAGGCCTTCCAGAATGGCGCTGATGCCGGTGACGAGCCCGAGAATGTCGTCCGGGGGCATGCCGAACAGTTCGCCGAAAACCAGCATGGGCAAGGCCAGCGCGAATTCCTGATGCAGGTCCACTGCCTCCCCGCGCTCCAGTGCGGGCGCCATGCCGTCCAGGCGCGCTGTGACAATGCGAGCGATGGTCGGCCTCAGGTTGTCGATCTGGCCGATGGTGAAATCGCGCGAGATCAGCCGGCGCAGACGCGTATGCGTTGGAGGTTCCTTCATCGCTAAAGTGGACGCCAGCAAACTTAGCGACAGGCTGGTCGCCGCACGCGGGAAATAGCGCGCCAGTTCGCCTGGTGCCGGCCCCCGAAAAGCATCGCCCGTGGCCTTGAGCGCCCAGTAGATGTCGGCGTGGCGGCTCAACAGAAAGAGGCCCGACGCCGCGCGATGTACCGGATCGTGCTCGCGCAACCACCGCATGAATGGGTACGGGTCCTGAATGCACGCTGGCGACGCCAGTTCGGCGAAGGCGTCCCGGCATGCTGCCGTGGTTTCTTGCACGTCCATCTTGGTCACCTGTTGGCTAGCTGATCTGATCGGCGCGCGGCAGGCGCGCCGGCAATTCGGAGAACATCGCGTTCCTGGTGGCGTCCGCGCATCACCAGAGCACCGGGAACTCCTCGAACCCGCCAGTGATGATCTCCTTGCGCAACTTCAGTTCTTCGGGCGCCACGGCCAGGCGCAGCGCGGGAAAGCGCTGGAAGATCGAACCGAACACCGCCTTGAGTTCCAGCCTGGCCAGCGCCAAGCCGATGCAGTTGTGCGGCCCGTAGGAGAACGCCAGGTGCGGGTTTTCGTCACGTCCGATGTCGAAGATTTCCGGGTCGTCGAAATGGCGCGGATCGAACGACGTCGCCGGCAGGCCGACCAGCACCTTGCTCTCCGCGGGAACATGCACGCCCGCGATAGTCACGTCGGTCCTCGGATAGCGCATGATGCCGTCCCAGCCCGCGCCCGGCGGGTACATGCGCAGGATTTCCTCCACCGCCTTGTCCACCAGGGATGGATCGCCGACCAGGCGTTCGCGCTGTTGCGGATGGCGAAACATGGCCAGCAGGCCGAATTCGATCTGCGCGACGGTGCTCTCGTGCCCCGCCACCAGCATGCCCGTCGCCAGGCCGATCGCCTCTTCCTCGGTCGCCTTGCCCTGGTCGACCGCCGCGAGCAGATCGGTCAGCAGGTTGTCGCCAGGATCCTGGCGCTTGTCCCGCATCTTGCCGCGAATGTAGGCGCGCAGTTCTTCCCAGGCCAGGCGCGACGCGCTGCGCGGGCCGCTTTCATGCTGGTGCGTCATTACCTCGTCGGACAGCCCGGCGAAAAAGGCGTGATCCTCGTAGAGCAGGCCCATCAGCGCGCTGATGACCATGGCCGGAAGTGGAAAGGAGAGGTGGCGCCGCAGGTCGGCGGGCTGGGGCTGGGCCGCCAGTGTCTCGAACAACTGCGCGGCGACCATCTCGACCTGCTGCGCGAGCAGCTTCACCCTGCGGTTGCTGAAGGCCGGCGCCACGATCGTGCGTAACCGGGCATGCTCGCCCCCCTCGTGCGAGACCAACCACCCCGGCGATCCGAGAATCACCGAATCCGGGGTGAATGCCGCCGGCGGCATTCCCGAGGGCCGGAACGCCGCGTCGGACAGCATCGCCTTGGCTTCATCGTAGCCTGTCACCCACCAGCCTTCGTGCCCGGACGGGAAGCGCACGCGGTGGATCGGACCGTTGGCGCGTTGCGCCAACATCTCGGGCGAGGGCTCGATGTGATCGACGCGCCACATCGGCAGCGTCGGCAAAGGTTGTTCGGGCATGGTGGCACTTCACTCTATAGCGATGGAAGGGCGGAAGGTGACCGGCGGGCGCTGCGGCAGCGAATGACCTAAGACGGCATACAGATGACGTCCTCCGACGGCCGGCCTGATTATCAAGACCGGCCAACGTGTAACTGTCTAGGCACACCGCGCGGCGAGATGCAGAACTTTATCCTGCACCATCGATTTCAGGATAAGGTCGGTGTGGTGGGCCTTTGAGCCGCCGCCGGCCAAGATTTCCTGCGCAAGGGTCGACAAGGGCGGCGAGCTGTTGGGTAAGGGCGGTTTCGCCGAGGACCCCCTGCCCATAGACGCTATCCGACGCGGATTTGACATTTTGCTTTTCTTTCTTCGTTCCATTCGTGTCATCCACGAAATGAAAGTCGGTCGGCGGCTCCCGGCCCGCAACGAAGGTGCTTCAAATCTCGTGCCAATTTGGCCGCAGCAGAAAAAAATTGTGGCAGCTTCTCAGCGGCCTAGCCTGAGGCCAGAGAAGAGCTAGGCGAAATAGGCCGGTGTCGCGGGCCAACAAAGGCGACGGAACAGTGTCGGACAGAACGCCTCGGGCGACCTTTAGGTCGGGCTTGCGACATTCTGGTCCAGTTTCGAACATAAGAGGGCGGCAAACAGACACGATTGGGAATTCGATCCTCACGGCGCCAGGGCGCTTGCCCAAGAGCGCGCGCTCATGTTGCTGCGACAGGCGCGTGTTCGCGATAGCCGGGCCTGCGCACCCATGAACGCTAGCGGCACACGCTACGCAATGACTGGAGTGCCCGCCAGCCTCAGGTAGTGCATCGGCTCCGCTTCCGGTTCTTCTTTGCCCAGCCGGGGCTGAAGCGCCGAATATCCGCACCCTACAGCATCGTTGTTGCCTGTGTGACGAGGCGGTATAGCGCGCGCCCGATCTTCTAAGACACGGCCTCCGAGAAGAAGGGGGCGGTCCAACAGCACCTCTATTTGAAATGGCACGCCGCTTGCTGCTCCTGGTTAGAGCACCATCAAATCACGATGAAAGCGACTTGCACCATGCCCGACGCGCGAAGCTCTAGACAGTGGCCTGAGGAGACGATGCCCGTTCCCGCTGAACATCGGGACATCGTCTCCTCCGGAAGGCCGTTCTCGGTGGCCGCTTTGCGCATGGCTGGTCCGATGCCGGCACGCCAACACGGGCCGCTCGCGCAAATGCCGTTTACCGGTTCTGTTCAGCATGTGAGTGCCCAAGGGCCCCGTCAAAGGGTCACCCAAGCCAAGGCCGGCGGGTCACTGCCACATATCGACAACACGCTGAACCAGTCCAGTGACCCGAGTCTGCGTGAAGTGACATTTCAGGCCCCCACATGCTTGCGATATTGGCTACTTCCGGCCGCTATCCCTTTTCCAAACGCACGATCGCGAGTGACCGATCCCGCTTCCGGCGCCATAGCCGTGGGAACCAAGCGGCTCGCCGGTGTCCAGCTCGCTCAGATCGATTGCGTTCGGGTGGCCAAGACCAGCCGCCAAGACGTTCCTATACGTCGGGAGGGAAAAAGGAGGTTGCGAGCCGCGAGGTCCTCATTCCGTGCCGGGCATACGAGCCTTTGCTCGGTATTGCGCCAGCCTCTGCCAGAATTCAGCGCCAGTTTTCTTCGTTAGGAGCAACTTGATGACAGTTCAAAAGAAAGTTCCCTTCGTCACCTTTCTCACGCGTGTTCACGATAAGTCAGTCCAGGGGCCAAATCCATATCGCTGGCAAGAAAAGACATCTGACGACTACTTTGCCGGCAAGCGGGTCATCCTGTTCTCGCTGCCTGGCGCCTTCACGCCGACCTGCTCGACCTACCAATTGCCCCAGTTCGAAGAGCTCTATGATCAGTTTGAGAAGGAGGGAATTGACGCGATTTACTGCCTCTCAGTCAACGACGCCTTCGTCATGAATGCGTGGGGGAAGTCCTTGGGTCTGAAGCAGGTCGAGCTCATCCCCGATGGCTCAGGCGAGTTCACACGCAAAATGGGCATGCTGGTCGCCAAGGACAATCTCGGCTTCGGGATGCGCTCCTGGCGCTACGCCGCCCTGATCAACAATGGCGTGGTGGAGCATTGGTTCGAGGAGGAAGGTTTCTCCGACAACTGCGAGGCCGACCCCTATGGCGTCTCGTCCCCGCAAAACGTTCTCGAAACGCTGAAAGCCGCCGCATGACCTAGAATACGTCTCAGTGGTGCCATTGCCGGCCCCAAGAGGCTCCTCGACAGGATTTTCGCGCTCACCATGCAATCCTCAGCAAGCCTGCTTCAGCGCCAGAAGCAATCCATGGTCGCATCGCCTCAACTCATTGAGTCGATTCGCCTGCTGCAACTGGCGCATACTGAACTGCATCAGTTCGTGGAGCGGGAAATCGAGAAGAACCCGCTTTTGGAATCTGCATCAAGCGATGGCGGGCCTTTTGACGACGTCTCGATTTCGGGAGCGGATCAGCCTGTCGGCCCTGGCGCAAACGCCGTTGAAGGACCGACCGGGGCAGGGTCGCCTGAACGGCTCGGGCAATGGAAATCACTCGGCAACACGACCAACAACCCGCCGGGCAATGGCCCTTCCCTCGACGAGTTTGCCACCCTCGCCGAAACATTGCACGACCATGTCGCTCGTCAGATCGCCCTCACTGCGTTCACACCCCAGGAGCGGCTGATCGCTGGCCAGCTTGCCGCCGATCTGGAAGATACTGGCTATCTTCGGGCAAACCTTTTGGAGCTGGCCGAGAGCCTGAATGTCCATGAGGCTGTTGTGGAACGGGTTCTCGGAACCTTGCAGCAATTTGATCCACCGGGAGTTTTTGCGCGAAGTCTCAGAGAATGCCTCGAGATTCAGTTGCGCCAGCGAAACCGGCTCGACCCGGCAATGGCAGCTTTGGTTGCCCATCTTGAAAAGCTTGCGCGACGGGATTTTGAGGCACTGAAGCAGCATTGCGGCGTCGATCAAGAAGACCTTCTCGACATGATGCATGAGATTCGGGCGCTCGATCCCAAGCCTGGGAACCGATTCCAATCCGGTGCGTCTGAATCAATCATACCCGATGTCTGGGTCACGCCCTCACCGCAAGGCGGGTGGCAGATCGAACTTGATCCCGCCACGCTGCCAAAGCTGCTGATCAACCAAAGCTACTATGCCGAAGTCTCGCGTCAAACTGCCCAAAATTCGAAAGATCAAGCATTTCTCGACGAATGCTTGCAAAACGCGAACTGGCTAATCCGCAGCCTCGATCAGCGCGCCAAGACGATCGTTAAGGTTGCGGCTGAAATCGTGCGTCAGCAGGATGCCTTTTTGGAACATGGCGTCGCCCACCTGCGGCCTCTCAATCTTAGAACCGTCGCTGACGCGATCGGCGTGCACGAGTCGACGGTAAGCCGGGTGACCTCGAACAAGTACATGCTTACCCCGCGCGGAGTCTTTGAACTGAAGTATTTTTTCACCGTCGCGATCGCGTCCTGCCAAGGCGGCGATGCGCACTCCGCCGAAGCTGTCCGGCATCGGATCAAAGCGATCATTGCCGCAGAATCTCCCGGCGACGTGCTTTCCGATGAGGACATCGCTGTCCGGCTGAAGGAAACCGGCATCGATGTTGCGCGCCGCACCATCACAAAATATCGCGAAGCAATGAACATCCCCTCCTCCGTGCAACGCCGCCGGGAAATGCGCTTGTGTTTTTAGATTTGGGTCAAGGCAGCCAACATCACGTTGCATTGCATCAAAGTGGAGACTTCGTTCATGACCCAATCCGCAGCAGGCGTCATGGACGCTGTTCTGCACGACCCAGAAAAGCCCGACCAACCGTCTGGTCCCGCATGGGGTGCGGTCATTTCGCTTTCCTTGGGCACCTTCGGGTTGGTGACGGCAGAGTTTCTGCCTGTCAGCCTGCTCACGCCCCTCGCGCATGATCTCGGTGTCACCGAGGGTGCGGCTGGACAGGCGATGACGGCGACCGCTATCGTCGGGGCGATCTCGGCGCCGACGGTGGCCATCATCACAAAGCGCCTGGACCGCAGGATCGTCATGTGGGCGATGACGCTGCTGCTGATCCTGTCGGACGTTCTGGCGGCCGGCGCGTGGTCGCTGGCGGTTCTCCTGACTGCACGCGTCGTGCTCGGCATA
Source organism: Mesorhizobium sp. M0019 (assembly GCF_040323975.1). Lineage (NCBI taxonomy): Bacteria > Pseudomonadati > Pseudomonadota > Alphaproteobacteria > Hyphomicrobiales > Phyllobacteriaceae > Mesorhizobium > Mesorhizobium sp. M0019. Next base: position 43,640 of record NZ_JAMYVK010000046.1, read on the forward strand.
GCGCTCGGAGGCTTTTGGTCGATGTCGGCATCCCTGGCGATGCGGCTCGTTCCAAGCCACCTCCTGCCGCGCGCGATGTCGATCATCCTCACCGGCGTTTCCGTCGCTACCGTTTGCGCAGCTCCAATCGGCGCTTATGTCGGCGATATTTGGGGATGGCGAAGCGCCTTCATGCTCGCCGCAGCCTTCGGCGCCGCTACACTGCTGGTGCAACTCATAACCATTCCGAGGCTGCCTCCGGTCGGAGTGGCTAGCTTCCGCAGCCTGCTGGATGTGGCCAAGATTCCGATGGTCAAGGTCGCGCTTTTGGTCGTCCTGCTGGTCGCTTCCGGCCACTTCGCCGGAATCACCTATATCCGCGCCTTCCTCGAGAAGGTTCCCGCGCTGGATGTCGACACGATCTCGCTTGTGTTGCTTGCTTTTGGCATCGGCGGATTCTTCGGCAATTTGGCCGGCGGGCTTCTGGCCGAGTACAGTCTCAAGGCAGTCGCGGCCCTTGCCCCGCTGCTCATAGCGATAGCCGCTGTTTCGCTGCTGACGGCGGGAGCATCGGCCTCGGGTTCGGCGATTGCGGTTGCCGCGTGGGGCTTTGCCTTCGGCGCGGTGCCAGTGGGATTGCAGACGTGGATGGTGCGGCGCGCCGTTCCCGAGCAGGCCGAAAGCGCCGGTGTGCTGATGGTCGTAGCGTTCCAAGTGGCAATCGCAGCCGGCGCGATTTTCGGCGGACTATTGGTGGACAATGCCGGGATTGCCAGTGCCATTGCCTACAGTGCTGTTGCCACGTTCCTCGCCGCCCTGACAGTGTTCCTGCTCGGCCCGAAGCGCGAAACCTAGACCGCCTGACAAAAGAGGCCTCAGCAGCGCAGCGGGACGAGAGATGCAATCGCATGCACGGCGCGGCGCGATCCTCCGCATGATGACTTTGGCGGTTGCAGGCTTCGTTTCGCCGAGCGTATAGGCCGACTGGATCGCCGCCGCGGCAGCCTGTTCCGTGTCGGCCTCCGATCTCGCATGGACCAGCGTCAGCGCCTCGCCGGCTTCACCTCCGGGCCATGGCGACCTTCGCCGCCAGACAGGCGAACCTCACCGGCACCGATTTCCATCTGGCGACGATGAGCGCTGCCAGCGCGATGGAACCCTTGCTGGCGGTCATATCCTTCACGAAGCCGGCATTCTGGGCGAGCGACAGCTACGCGCCGGCCATGCCCGTCAGAACGCCGGTGAAGATGCCGCACGACAGCGCAGCCAAATCACCGAAATACCAAGTATCAACGGCGGCCGGATTTTCGCCGACCGCGCGAAGCCCTAGGCCGAAGCGGGGGCTAAACAGCACCACAGGTAGATGGCACCATCAGGGACGCGACACAGACCAGCAGCGAATGGCCCGGTAGATCAGCTCGGGATAGACCGGCCCGAGCACCGGCACTCGCCGCGCACCGCTTCGGCGCTGGGCACAACGATCGAATCGCGAGTCTTCAGAGAGCGCCGGCGCGCGCCCTGCCGGAACCAGGCCTGGCGAGAATGATGGTGGAGCCGCCAGCAATGAAATTGATGCCGACGCCGAAGACAATCTGGCCGCCGCGATGGGTGATCCAGGCGAAACCGTGCACCAGCGCGAAAATCCACGGCGGTGGCTACGGCGGCGCCCAGGCCGAGCCGGGCCGAGCCTTTAACCGCAGCCGCCTTAGGCGCCGCAAAGGCGCCGGCCAGCATCTTGCCCTCGATCCCGGTGTCGAAGACGCCGGCCCGCTCCGAATAGAGCCCGGCCAGGCAGGCGAGCAGCAACGGCCCGGAGAACACCAGTTGCTCGGCGGTGATGGTGCGGGTCGGGTCCTGCACCGCCATACGGCGCCCGCCGAAGCGAGCATCACGAGTAATCGGACAGCAGGCACAGCATTCAAATCCTCGAAGGCGTCCGTCGACATTCGACAAGAGACATATGGCGGGGCGCGAGCGCTGGGGCTGTACGACTGACGAGAGCAGCTCTCAATCCGAGGCGATGCCGTTCTTGATCCGTGTGAGGCGGCTTTCGCCTTCCTCCGGGCCGAAGCAGCTTTCGAAATCATTGCATTCCCGGCAACTGGGCGCGCTGCACAGCGAAAGACCTTCGGCCTCGCAGAGCTTGCGGTAAAAGTATTTCTTCCATTTCATGTTTTGGATGTTGCCGGCCGCCAGCGTCGGAAAATGCGAGGCGAGCAGGCGGCCGAGCTCGGTCCGATTAAAAAGGCCGAGGTCCTGCCAGAGATGGTCATTGCGCATGGCACGCCGGGCGATGATCTTGGCGAAGCGGGCGCTCGCCTTGTCGCCCGGCCGGGCATGCTCCAGCAGCAGTCCACGCAGAAGTTCTTCCTCCAGATCCGGCTCGGGCTCGCTCATCTCTTCCAAGGCAAACGCGTTGATTGGAATAGCAGGGAAACTGCGGGCCAGGACATCGCGCAGCTCGGCGCGCGAAAGGCCGGTTGCCTCCGTCGCAGTCGCCTCGCCGGCCTCGATCTCCTCGAGCGCACTTGAAAGCACACAGGCAAGCACATGCTGGTCGAACCTCCTCTCAAGCTCGATCTGCGGCCATTGGCCAGTGCTGAGCCGGGCATAGTGTTGGGCAAACATGGTGCCGTTCTCCTGGTTTGTCCTATCAAGTCATGGAGCGACGGCGTCGGCCGCAACATGGGTCGGGCAGTTCTTCGGGCAGAAGCGGGGGCCAGGCTCCGCAGGCAATGCAAAGGCCGGCAATGGTCGAGAACCATGATCATGCGATCCAGCTCGCCGTCGAATCGTATCCTCGCCGTCGCAGACGCTGAGGATTTCACCCGCACCGACGCCGTAAAGATGCATGACCTCGCGCGAGCAGACCTTGAGACAGCGGGCGCAGCCCATCCAGGTCCTGCCATCGATAGCGGTCAGATATTGCGGCATCCGTCTGAACCCCTCACAGGTGACGAGGGGTGCCATCGTGAATTCTCCAACGCAAGCGAGCTCTTGCAGATGCTGAGCGCACGCATGCCAGCGCCATGCTGAAGCTGCATCCTCACTGTGCGAACAGCAAAGGTGAACGCTGCGCTCCGGCCGGAGGCCATAGGAACAGCGATTTTTTCGGTCTCTCAGCGCACACGGAGCGCACACGAAAAAATGGCCCCCTACACAAAGCTCTCGTCCGGTTCCTGGCGTGTCCAAGTCCGTCGCAAAGGTCGCTACGTCAGCGAGACCTTCCTGCGCCGAGACGACGCACGGCGCTGGGAGCGCCAAGTCAATCGCGGTGAGAAGCCGATTGAGTCCCGTATAGCGCGCCTGAAAACTTGGGGCGAACTCGTCGACCTTCGTATCGACGACTTGTGCGATGTAGGCAAGTCCCCTCGCCCTCGATATGCTCCAAAGACATCTGGGGAAGGGCAACATCGCGGCTCTCGATCGCGAACGGCTCATTCATTTTGGTCGCGACCGGGCCGCGCAAGGTGCCGGACCGACGACTCTCGGCATCGACATCGGCTTTGTAAAACTTATCCTGTCTCATGCTGCCGCCGTTCACGGTCTACCTGTCAAGGTCGAGCCGGTTGATCTGGCGCGCGTATCGGCCTGAAGAGGCTTGGCCTGGTTGGAAAGGCCATCAGCGCGACAGGCGGCCCGACGCAGGATGAACTCGACAGGCTCATCAGTCACTTCGATGCAAACCCTCGTCAAATTGCACCGGTTAGTCAGATCATACGTTTCGCCGTCGCAACCGCAATGCGCCAGGAGGAAATCTGCAAGGTGGGTTGGTCCGACTTGGAATTTCGCACGCGGATGCTTCTCATCCGCCACAGGAAAGACCCCTCGAAGAACGGCAACAATCAGCGCATACCGCTATTCGCGGCAACTGGATATGATGCGTGGGCCATTGAGGAGCAGCGGGCAGAGCGCAGCAATGACGATGATCGAAACTTCCCGTTCAATCATAGGTCAGTCGGCACCGCCTTCCGCCGAGGATGCGCTGACTGAGCATCGACGACCTTCATTTTCATGATTTGCGACACGAAGGCACGAGCCGTCTTTTCGAGGCTGGATTCACAATTGAACAAGTAGCGCTGGTCACGGGTCACAAGGATTGGAAGATGTTGCGGCGCTATACGCATCTCAGGCCGGAAATGCTTCACGCCATCCGAGCAGCGAGGGCAGCGTAATTCGCGCAAGTAAGGTTGATGATGAGCAACCACCGCAATCTCGAGCGGCTAAGAACCCGCATTAAATCCATTGCTGTGGTTACGATCGTGCCGCTTCGACACAGCCCCGATGGCATTCATGTTAAAAACGGCCTGCGGCTTTGGAGACCGAGTGTCCTTACTGCATCCCATTGTTTCCAAACCGATAACAGCCATTTTTGTGATTGATGTGCAATGGTTTGTGTAACAAAAATCCCGATTTACCTCCCTTGATTCAAGCGCCAGCGGAGGTCAGGCAGTCTGTGTTAGAGTCCAGAATCAACGACAGCGACGACCTGAGGAAACAATTGAAGAACACATATGAATTTTGATGATGCCAAGGCAGAGTTCGCCTCGCGCCTCCGTGCCCTTGAAGCGACGGGTCCGTCCGGGTTTGAAGGATTGATGAGAGACATTTTATCCGAAGTCACCGGGGAGCTTTTCAGGCTTGCGAAATCAGGCCCTCAAGGCGGTTCCGACGTCAGGGCAGTTAATTGCAATACGATCAAGATCGGGCTCGAAGGCAAACGGTACGGAGAAAACACACGGCTGGGGCTGGATGAACTGCAAGCAAAGCTGATTGACGCCGCGATCCAGGAAGACCCGGTCGACTTATGGGTGCTGGCGGCTACCCGGGAGATTTCGGCTTCCGACTACGAGCAGCTATCTAAATCGGGTACGTCTCACGGTGTTTCGGTTCTTATCCTCGATTGGCCGGCGGCAGACGGCGTCCTCCCCGATCTCGCTGTCTTGTGTGCTGAAGCCCCGCAAGCAATGGAAGCGCACATCGGGAGCGACATTTCTATCGCCAACTCGATCGCGACAATCCGAATTCACGCCAATTTCGAGAGGTTTCGTGATCGCCTGAGAAATCGACTTGGTGCGGCGGACATAGGCTATGCCGCGGCCACAGAAGCAATGCACGGCTGGATGCTAGTTGCGCTTCGACACCAAGCAAACGCAGGGGCACGCTTGGGCGGCCGAGGGCATGATCTTCTCGCGTCGCTGGAAACGCGGATAACCCGCAAAACACTCGACGAACAACTCGACCGATGGTCGGCAAGTTCGCGTCCGGCGGTTCTTGTCGGCAACGAAGGCGTTGGCAAGACATGGTCGTTCTTGTCCTGGTGGATTGACCGGACTGCGAGGCCGGAGCCTTTGCCGCTCACGATCTTTGTATCAGCCAAGGAAATCCGCGACGAGAACGTCGAGGATTTGATCAGCCGACTGCTTGCCGGGCGCCTCGAACATGGCGACCGCGTGTTTTGGCAGCGTCGGCTCGATCAATGGCGGCGTGCCAATATCGATGGTCCTCAATTCATCCTTGTCATTGATGGCCTCAACCAAAACTGGACGAAACGCGACTGGGCGGATTTTTTCCAACCCTTGTACGACGAGCGGTGGATGGGCCGGGTTGCGGTCTTGATGACATGCTGGCCTGACCATTGGGCGGACCTGCAGAAGCTCGCGCCTCTTACGCCGGAACCTATTGAGATTCCTGTCACCAACTTCAGCGAAGCGGAGCTCGACTTATTGCTCGCTAGCCACGGCCTCACCCGGAATGGGTTCGCCGACCCCATGCTGGCCATGATGAAGGTTCCTCGTCTTTCGTTGCTCGCCATCAGGAGACAAAAGGAACTTGCTGAGAGCGGAGACGTCACCCCAGAGCGTCTGGCCTACGAGGATTGGAAAAACCGTATCGCCCGGCGCGGTTCGGCGCTCGCCATCACCGATGCGGAATTTCAGGATTTTGTTCGTGAAATCGGAACAACACTTAGAACCTCGGTTGAAAGTTCGGCCTTCACCCGAAGCGAGCTGCTTGATCGATTGGGAAGGGACAGCGGAAAGGAACGGAAGGATCTACTTGAAACCCTTGGGGAGATCGTTGCTGGACGTTGGCTGGAGCCGGGAACGCGCGCGAATGAGTTTCGCGTCAACCCCGAACTTACGCCATTCGCGCTAGGACTGACGCTTGCGCACGAATTGAGAGAGGCCTCTGATGACGGATCAGCCGCCACGATCATCGCCGGTTTTGTCGACCCTTTCAAAGGCCAAGGATTGGGTGTTTCAATCCTTCGTGCCGCGACAACCGTCGCCTTACTTGACCCCGAAGTCGGTCGTGGCGCCCGGCGAGCCATATTGAAACGTTGGCTTTCAGAACAGAACTTCATGCAAGTTGACTTTGATGCCTACTGGCGCCTCATCGGAATCGACGTTGATCTCATGTGCCAGAATATTGAGGACACATGGCTTTCACGGGAGGGAAGTGGGGTCTTCTCCGATGAAATCCTTATCAAAGGAATGGTGCAGGCTTATCGTTTCCCACAAGTTGCCTCGCATCTTGTCCGCCGAGCGGAACAATGGCTGGGATGGCTTTGGGAAGACCCCGACGAAGGTCGCTTGCTGGGTCGTATTGACCCCAACTCGCAACGGTCGCTAGAGAACCGGGCTCGGACCACAGCGTCTCTAATAGAATGGCAGAACATCGAACGTTCGGAATGGCCACAAATCGAACTCCGCACATCGGGAGACGTCAGTTGGTTTAGCCACAGAGTATTCGGCATACTCTCGTTTCTGCCCCGAGCGCACTTTATTCGTGCTTATGCGGCATGGGGGCTCAGTCGAGCAGTGATGGGCGTGCCACGCCATATCGACGAACTTGCCTGGGTTTTCCGACTTAACAAAGAGGACGCAGATCCTTTCGAGTTGGTATTTTATGAATGGATCGAACGGCTTCGTACCATCGGAGGCGCCATTGCTCACAGCGCGGCGAACCACCTTCTCGAGGCCCTCGCTGATCCGCGCGCCCAAGATATGCTTGATAGAAGCCGAATCCAGCAATCGGGAGGAGATGGGGAAACGGCGGGACCGGCATGGATCGACCCTCGAAACCCATCGCAACAGCCAGATCACGATATCCAGAAAGAGCGCGTTCACGGTCGCTCATTGTGGCTTCATCACCGTCAGAACAGCGACGATGATATTCGCTTGGAAGGCGTCAAGACGACCTTGGCGCGCCTCGATCCGGCCGTTCTGCAAGAAATCGCAGTTGAGGCGGCCAGAAGTGCATCAGACCGCACCTCTGAACAACTATGGGGCCTCGTGCACCGGACGCACCGCATCCTTATGCTGTTGTCTGCCGAGGAACGCCACAACCTCATCAACGCGATAGACCGCGTACTCGACGGCAGCGAACTCTTTGATCAGAAGGATCTCCTTTGGTGGCGCGCTCGTCGGCTGGAAATACGGCTTTGGGGTACTACTCTGAGCGAGCAGCTTACGATCATTAGGGAAGAATGCCAGGACGCGAACGAACTCGCCCTGCTCTACGGCCCATTAGCGCATTTGGACCAGCCGCTTCTTCGCGAAGAATTGGCAATGTTTCCCCTCGCCGGCACAAAGGCTCAAAAGCTTGTCTCGTTATATTATCTGACCCAGAGGTCGGCGGACGCGACATTGGGCGGATGGAGCGATTTGGCTTCTCTCATATCCGACGGGGATGAAGATGTCAGGCGTTTGGCTATTGAGTTGGCGCCCGCAACACGTGAGCCTTCCGTCATGGCGGCGGTCGCGGCAAGCGGCAGGGATGCAAAATCGGCGGCAAATCGCGTTGATCGGGCACATATTTCTCGCGCGCTGCTCGCGGCAAGTGAGGTTTTGGGACAGCCAGACCTCCTAAAGAGGGCTGACCCGGAGGTGGTTGCCCTGCAGTTAATCTGGCATCCTACCGACATCACCATTTCGCAGGCTTACGATGCGTTTTTGCGAACGGCCCTGCAGAGGTCGCTTGTATTGCGATCTGGCCCGATTGGCGATCACTGGGTTCGGCACGAGGGGGCAATACGAGCATTGATTTCCCAGGATCCGAACGGCTTCCTGCCCTGGCTGGCTAGTTGGCTCAGTGAAATCGGCGATGTTCCGAATTTTGTGCTCATGGATGAATTTCCGCTTATCTCGCTTTGCCGGGCTCTTTTCGAAGCGGGCGCGCCGCAAGCCGAAGTCCTTTGGGATAAACTCACTGAGGCGATGGCGAGCGGAATTATGAAAAACGAAAGCCTGTTGCTCCTGCCGATGGAATCACCTGTGGGTGAAAATGGTGACGGGATGCGCACCCGTGTACTGTCGGCGGCAACGACGGATCAGGATTTGGCAGCCCTGGTGCAAGCCGCTCTCAGACACGGTCATACTGGCTGGCTTGAGCGCATCATCTGTGACGGTGAAGCAAGTGGCCGAGCCGGCGACATCGCTAAAGCCTACACCCTACTTGGGTATTCCGATGCCGTTAGCCCGTTCATCAACCTTTGGGACGAGTTCTCGGATCGGAAGCCCGTCGATGGATGGCTGGCATCGGTCTATCAAGGTAGCCATGCAGCCTTTGAGCTAAACGGTTGGGCGCGCCACTGGTACCGCGCATATCTCGATGCTCCCGACCCGGCCGCGGCCTTCGCAGCCTTTGAGCTGCTTCTGTCTTACCTCGATGGTCGGGCATCTCTTTGGATCGAAATAAGATCTGAATTGGAGCCCGGTGAACTATATCTGAAAGCTCACTGGGATTCCAACGTGCATGAACTAAACGACGTCATAAAAAAATCGCGAGATAAGCTGAAGAAGACTCTATTTCACACCCCCATCATGGAGCAAACTCAGCACCCGTGGCTATAGCCGTGTCCGCCAGACTAGGCTGTCGATCGACGGCCTGCGTGGGCTCAACCTATTCCGCCCGGTGCACATCAAGACGCTGACGAGCCAAAAGCGCCGGGTGCTGCTGACGGCCCGCAAGATCTTGCAGGAAAAGGCGATCGCGATCGAGAACGACATCCGCGGTCTTCTGCGCAACTTCGGGCTCAAGGTCGGCGCCGTGGGAACGGCGAAGTTCGAGGACCGCATCCGTGAGCTTGTCGAATGCATGCCCGATCTCGAACAGATCATGGAGCCACCTGCTGGCCGCCAGGCGGAAGCTGCGCGAGGAATTTGCGCACCTGCACAGACAAGTGCTGGCGATCGCCAGGGGCGATGCTACCTGCCGGCGCTTGATGACGGTCCCTGGTGTCGGCTCCATAGTGGCGCTCGCGTACATCGCGACGATCGACATTCCACAACGGTTCAGAAACTCCAAGGCGGTAGGGCCGATCCTGGGGCTGACACCGAAGCTCGACGAGTCCGGCGAAAGCAAGCGCGTTGGAGGCATCTCACTCTGCGGGGACGGCATGATGCGAACATTGCTCTATGAAGCAGCCCAAGTCATGCTGACGCACGTGAAGAAATGGTCATGGCTGAAGGCCTGGGCGATGAACGTCGCCAAGCGGCGCGGCTTGCGCAGGGCGATAGTCGCGCTCGCACGTCGCCTGGCGGTCGTCATGCACCGCATGTGGCTGGACAACAGCGAGTTCCGCTGGACGCGGGAAACCATGGCGTCAGCCGTGTGACAAAAGGCCGGGAAGAAGAGGTAGAGAGTTCCGCCCAGCGCGGAAGCATGTCCTTCGCGGGACGAAGGATGAGGTGAGTTCGCGATCATGGGCGCACCGGTCATGTCATGCTGGCCAGGACGCGAATCAGATTGTTCCGCCTTATTCTCTGAATCCCATCAAGGGAGGGCCAATGGGCCGATCCCGGAGAGAAGCACGAACCCGCGAATGATGTCAGAAGCTGGTAAGGCAGAAAATGACAAAAGCGCTTGACCCCAAGCCGCCGAATAGAGAAGCCATGATCCGAGCTCCTAACAGCTTGGTAGTGGTCAGGCCGCACCGAGTGTATCGAGCACCGGTGTGGCCGCTAGTAACCATCGTTTATGTCACTTTTTGTGACTTTTAACAAGATGAATGTCATGAAAACGGACATACTGCCTCAGCAGATCCGAGCAGCTCGGGCCTTGATTGACTGGACGAGAGAGGACTTGGCAAACGCCTCTGGAGTGACAGTTCGTACGCTCGCCAGAATTGAAAGCTCTCAAACGCTTCCCAGGACGGCAACACTTCAGGCGATATCTTCTGCGTTGGAAGCGGCGGGGATCGAATTCATTTCACAGAATGGAGCGGGACCCGGCGTCCGCCTTGCCCGTCGACTGGACGATAACTGACACAGCCAACAGCCGTGCCCTCACCGGGGCAGACTTCGAAGATCTCGTGCGCGATCTGATCGGGCGAAGAACTCGGCATTCCGTTCGAGGCGTCCTGCGCAGGGCCGGACAGTGGGATCGATGGAAGGCACGCGCCCGGATGAGCTTGCCGTTTGTAAAGAGATCGTCATGGCGGCAAAGAGATGAAAATGAGCTCGGACCAGTTAAGTGACGAAGAAGTAGCCGCCGCTCATGCAGCAGGAAGCGTCGCGACCGATCTGTTTCGGCAGACACTTACTAAGCTCGTCGAAAAGACGACTGCCGTCGATGCGTTGGAGTTTCTGGTACGTGCCGCCTTTTCGGTGATTATTCACGGTTTGAATCCATCAAAGCCGGGTCACAAATCCCGCTTGGAGCTTTTTCACCTTGAATTGATTCAGGCGCTGGCTCTCTCACGTCACCGCGTCACCTCCGATCCTAAAACCGATTATCCGCTGGTCACGGAGCGCATCATCGACCTGATCGGTCAGAATGCGCGGGCCTATCAGGATCAAACAAAAAGCAAAGTCTCGCCCGACGCAGCCGAAAACCGCCGACAGGAAATGTTGAACCTAATCCAACGCTGGACGCTGGCAGTTAGAGGGCCGCGGCAGGGGTTTCAAACTCGGCAGTATGCTTCAGAGCTAGCGATGTCGGTCAATGGGTCGTTCCGGCATCACTACGGTTGCGACGCGACAGAAGTCGTTGCTGCGCTTTCGGCGATCATCGACATATGTGAAAGCCGGGTTCAGGGTCATCTGGAAGAAATGCGCGCTTGGATGACCCAACAGAACTCCGGAAAGGCGATGCTTGAGGCTTTCATCCGAAACCTCGAACCAAATGAGCAATCAGAGATCTCCTCCCGCGCAGCGATGCTCCTACATGATCAAAAGCAGCTTTTTGCACTTTTGTGGAACATCAACGAACAACGCTGGATGAACCTTTTCAGATTCTCCAATGCTGAGGTGGTAGCAGCTGCGCCAATCGAACAGAGGCAGTCGATCACCGCTGTACTCTCGCAGTTGTCGATAAGGTTCGGTGAAGTTACAGAAGCGGACCTTCAACACCTGCATCTTGACAATCCGGTTCAACGCAAACCGCTCATTAAGCTGGACGACAAAACGTTCTTCTGTGTCGGTCCTCAAATCCTAGGTGTGCACCTGGCAGAGATTGTCGAAAGCCTATGCGCGAAGCTGCCCAAGATCAAGAAGGCTGCTGAGAAAGCGCGTGCGGACTGGTTAGAAGCTCGACTAAGTGCTGCGGTGCGGAAATCTTTACCCCATGCCGATGTTCGCGAGCAGGTGAAATGGAGCGATGACGGCGGGGTGACCACTTGGGAATCCGATCTTGTGGCGATCGTTGACAAGACTGTGCTCATATTCGAGGCAAAGTCGGCCAAAATAAGCGCCGCGGCCCGTCGGGGGGCTTTCCGAAGCTTGAAAGACACGTTGAATGAATTGATCGTCGCGCCTTCGAAACAGTCGCTGCGATTAAAACAGCGCATCGTCGGCACAAGCGGGCCCTTATCATTTTCGACTCGGCAGGGCCCGCTCATTATTCGGGCCAAAGAAGTTCGCGACATTGTACGGGTGAATATCGTCCAAGATGTCGTAGGGCCCCTGTCATCCCATTGGCCGCAGCTCAAACAAGTCGGTCTTGTGCCCGAAGAATCGGACATCGCGCCAACGATGTCGGTGTTCGACCTTGAAACAGTCTTCGAGCTGGTGCCGACGGAAATCGAACGCTGTCACTATCTGAGCCGAAGGGCGGAACTTGAGCGAAATGCGACCTACACGGCGGACGAATTGGACCTTCTTGCCCTATATTCGAGAACCCGATTCAACATCGGTGAGGACGAATATGATGGAAGCCACCACGCCTGGTATGGCTTATCCGCCACCCTAAAGTATGTCCGTGACGAAAACCGAGGTGTTCGACTGTCGTCACCGTCTGCTGCGACCACCGAGTTCTGGGCAAAACTCCTAACCTCTCTAGAAAAGAGGCTGCCGGAAGGCTGGACACGATTCGGCCATCGTCTCCTGAACGTTGACATCACGCAACAAAAACAGATTGAGAAGTTGATGAAGAAGGGAATGAGAAAGACGAGCGGTAATCCGCATCTTTTCTTTCACTCGGGCATTACTTTCGGCGCCAGCAAAAAAATGCAGACAATCGCGGTCGCAGTCGGCGCTCCAGTGCAACCGGAGCAATTTGAGCGTAATCTCAGAGCTTGTTCAGAGGGTGCGCTTGAACAGGGTGGACAGGACGACGTTCTAGTCTTGTACTGGTTTATGCCACGAACTTCAGAACCCTACGACTTCATTGGGGTCGTCAACCGTCGTCGACTTTCGGACATCCGCGGTACCCCAGTAGATCTCTCGGCAGCGCGTCGCTGCTGATGCCAGCAGCCGTGTCAAAAGCCGCAACAGCGAACAATCGCACGCTGTGCTCTCACGGCTACCTGAAAGATCGCCCGCTTGCCGTGCTGTCATCAACCATCGGACGAAATCCGTCGACTTTGGCGCGACAGCGAGTGCCAACGTCGTTGCCAACTATGTTCGCTTTTAGGGGAGCGTCGATTCCATTCTCGATGTCCGAGATGAGGCGCATACCAGACAATCAGTAGCTGACCGACCGTGCTCCGGTCGCCTCATGCCTTCCACATCGTCGATCGGAGAACCGCCTGCATATGCTGTGCGAGGTCGAGCTCACCGCGCGCCTCGATCTCTAATAGATATCGGGCCTTGGCCAGCCGATCCCTTTCCTCAACCGCAACATAGCCGCAGATGGCGAGCAGCGCCCTCTCCTCTTCCCGGCTGGCTCTGGCGGAGTCGCCGCGTCCACCGCCTATCTCGTGCAGGGCTTTACCGAACGCGGCATAAGCTATCTTGTGCGCCTCAATCAGCGGTCGCAGACTATCGACCGGTCCTCGGTCTCGACCTGGCGGCTCAGTACCGAGCGCCGTTGCCGCAACTGTCGAGGCGACGACTGCGCTGCCAGAGTAGAGGAGCAAGGCGCGGCGGTTGATCCTAGACGTGGCGAACTCTCCCATTTGCCTTGATGACGATCAGGCCAGTGACGTGAAACTATAAGACCGTAACACGACGGTTTGCGCATTCGTGTCAGGATGGAGCGACCCCTGGCAGACGACAGTCAGTACGGCTGGGCGATGCGCAGCGACTGAATCTCGGAAAGGATGCCGCGCCCAACCACCCTGGGGCGGAGGCTCCGATTTGGGCGCGGGCCCGTTGCGACCGGGTTGTGAGACCTAGGGATCCACTGTGGCGCCAGCCGACAAGCCAGCGCTCGGCCGCCATCCTACGGCCGACGCTGGCGAGGTCGATTATCGGGGCCGTAGTGAAGCCTCTCTCCGGCAGGCGTACTGGCTGCCGATCGCGAGCCACTGCATGCCAGGTCGACGTGGTTCCGACGTTGACTATCCACCACTTCGTTGTGTGCCGACGAGAGGCTGTCACAGCGCAGTCTCTGACCACGCCCCCTTCCCGGCCTCATCCTCACCAAAGCGTGGGAATGGCTCCCGCACGTTGCACTAAGCCACGGGAATAGCTGAGAATTCGTGATTCTCGCAATGTGCAGGAAACACCCACACATTGCAAAATCACCTCGTAACCCATTGAAAAACAACGATCCAACCGCAGCGCAATGTGCTCCCTTTTATCCTGCCATCGTCCGGTTGCCTGTAAGCGTCCGGTTTCTGCACCCAGATTGAGTAGTGCAATAGTGCGACATGTCGGGCTCCTTCGTTGCATGGAGGATCTCCGGTGAATTTGGGACATTTCGAGAACAAGGCGCGGCAGTCCTATTGGGTGGTTCACGTCGAGGCTTGGCGGCGCAGCGGTCTGACGCGGACGGAATATTGCCGTGTGCATCGCCTGACGAAGGACACGCTTGATCGCCGGCTGAAGTACTTCGCGGGCAACGACGCGGCGCGTAAGCAGTCGGAATATCAGGCGGAACTGCGCCGTCAGAAGCGCCTGGAAGAGCGAGCGAAGCGGCAGAAAAAGCGCGCTTGGCTGCGCTTTGCGGTGAGCACGGATGTACGCAACAGTGCCGTGCAGGCGTTCTGGGCGATGCATGGCGAGGCGATGAACTGGAGCAGAATGGGCATCCGTGAATACGCCGCCGCGCTGCATCTTTCGCCGACGAGCCTGCGCACATGGCGTGACCGACTGGACGAGGGTCCGGTCGAAATCGACTGGCGGGCGCATCTTCATCCCTCCGCCCGTCCGGTCGTTGGCACTAGTGCTAGTGGAACGCCGCCGGAATCGAGCTTGACCGCCGACCGAAGGATGATCCAGGCACCTGCTTGACGCTTTCTCAGTGACGGGCAAAAGCGCGCCAGTGCGTTGGAGAGCGCCCTGTCTCGCAGGTCGCGCAAGCACGGGATCGTCACGGGGTTGTTGTGCCGCTGGCGAGCGTGCAGTTCGGCGTTGCGCAGAAGAAGCACGCGAGGCGTGGGCCCGTTGCATTGGACGGACGGTACGCCGGCAGGGCTTTTGCTGCAGGAATTCGTGCAGCCGCCCGACAGGATGACGGCAATCGATGCCTAATGCGCGTCGTGTCTTCGCACCGAAGGGTGGCGATGGCAATGCGGTGCGGACGCAAGGGTTCCGGCGCAGTTTCGGGTCATCCGCACCCTACGCCGAAATATGCCGTGTTAGTGAGGCAATTGTGAAGTCACCGGCACGGAAGCGGCCGATCGCCGGCGCTGCTGGCGAAGGTGCTGAATTCAATTATTGCGATCAAACCCCCAGGTTATCGCCAGTCGCAGATCTATGCTCGACACGGAGTTGACCTCGCTTGCTCTAGCCTCGCGAGCAGGTTGGCGGCGCCCGCTGTTGGCTGGAAGCGTTGCACGAACGCCCGGCGAAGAACGTGTTCGCATCCGATCATCGTCGCTAGCGACACGGCTATGCCAGCCTCGATCAACCAACGGTCAAAGGCGAATCATTTTCACCGATAGCTGGGCACATACGCGGCGCAAGTTCTATGACGTCCAGCAATCCACCGGATCGCCATCGCGAAGGAAGCGCTGCACCGGATCGGTGAGGTTTATGTGATTAAAGCAGGGGTGCGCGGGCAGTCGCCCTATCGCTTGCGGCGCGAGAGCGACGACGAAGCCAGTCGTGGTCGCCTTCTGCTCCAGGCTGCACAGTTCCCGCCCCAAGGGGTTGGCATCGGATGGCGGAGGTCTGCGGGCTCAAGGGAGCCGCGGTGTAGTCGCGCCGAACCCGGACACGATCAGCGTAGAGGCGAACGAACGCGGGCAAGTAGAGCCCTGCCGCGCAATCACATGAGGTGGCAAGACTTGAATGTTACGCCTTCCTGGTGATGGATAGGCGGCAACACGACGTTTGGAGGACGCATGGCGAAGCGAGTCCTGTTCGACGGCGAAGGCGTCGACGCTGTTTTCGAGTCTGCGCGCCGGGCAGAGCATAAGCGAAGCGCGCAGGCGCGGGCGCACTGCGAGGAGCTTTGGGAAATCTTCGAGCCGTACGCCGACGAGGATTTCCTTGTCCGCATCCGCACGAATTTTCATTCCTGCTACTGGGAGATGCACCTCGCGACCTACTTCATCCTCAAGGGAGCGGACGTTCTTGCCCCCAAGCCTGGGCCGGACATCGGGATAGTTGGAACGGGCGGAAAATATGGTTCGAATGCGTCTGCCCCACGCGGGGTGACGAGGGAAAGCCGGATTTCGTTCCCCCGCTCGTGATGGGAAAGGCCTATGAGATACCCAACGAGAAGCTCGTGTTGAGGTATCTCAACAGCATTCACCAGAAGACCCTTGTTCAGTACCCGCGGTGGCGGGAGAACGGAGCTGTCGCGGAAGACGACGCATATGTCGTTGCGATCAATCCGGTGCTGCTTCAGCACGAATGGGGCGGCGACAGCATGCCGCCGCGCGTCCTCCAGGCGGCGTATCCCGTCGGACCGCCCTTCGTCAGTTTCAGCCGGGAGACCCTGGAAGTCTCTGAGGTCGGCTATCGCACCAGAACCGGAATCAAGAAAGCGTCAGGCAGCGACGTGGCAACGGGCGTTTTCGACAATCCCGACTACAAATCTCTGAGCGG
>NZ_JAMYVK010000047.1:0-58329 GCF_040323975.1 Mesorhizobium sp. M0019
TGAGCGCCTGAGACGTCCCTGCCGGGACGTGAGCCGAGCCATTCCGCTGATGGGGTTGCACCGCTGTCTCAGCAAAGTGCGTCGTCCACATTGAAGGCTCGTCCGCGGAGCTCCATCATGCGGCGACTGATGTCGACCGCGAAGACAACCATGCACCCGGCAGCGTCGTCTCGACGCAATTACATGCTTGACGTCCCAGCGGCGATTAGACAACCCCATCACTATCCAGAGCGAGGAAGCTAGCAATAATCTGGGCGACTGGGCTGCCTACCAGGTCCCGTCTCGTGAAGGCGCTAGAGGATACTGGATCCAGCCGCCAAAGACCGGGAGATGGCGCGACGCGCGGACTTTGGGATGATAGTCTGGGACGGCGCATCGCCCGGCACGGCCGTCAACGTGCTTCAGCTCGCCATCGCGAACAAGCCGTGCGTCATTTGCGATCTGGCCAGGGGCAGCATGGCGACTACGTACAATGTGGGAGACTGGTGCGCCATGCTCCGCGATGCCGGTCCAGACATTCGGCGCGCCAAGCCGAAGCCCGCATGGCCCCGGACGAGCGTCTGGCGTTGCCGGGATGATGTACGCGCGGTCCCGGCGGGTTCGACCCGATAGGCTTGATCCGGCCCCGCCCCCAACTCCGCTTGTATGAACGGCCGGGGCCGACCCTTTTCGAAACCGGCCCACCGCCGCGTGACGTTGTGCAGGATGATCGTCTTGACCGGTCTCGCATCTAAAGCGGGTGCAAGCCTGCCGAACATCCCGGCTGCTTGGTCATCCAACCTGGCTGCGAGGCATCGCCACCGTGGGGGTGGCGTTCGCTGCCAGTCGGCTCCGATCTCGAAACCGCTGTGCCGCCATACCGAACACGCAACTCGGTTTAAGCGCCAGGCTGCTGTTCGAGGTATTGACGACGCAGGCGACATGACCGGAAAGGCTGGCGGGGTAAGCAGCTTCCATCGATCCGGCGGCATTGTGGATGTGGCTGGCGATGGCGGCCTGAGTTCTTGTCCATCTGCCGCATAGCGGGTGGTCAGGTGCTGGCCGAAGCATTTGTCTCTCAAGGTCACCCCTTGGAAATCCAGCACCAGCGGCTTGTCGGGACAAGATAGATGCTATTGGGATTTGGCCGCCGCAGCCGCGAGCATCGCTTCTCCCATCCCATTGACGCCTCGGGCATTCAGCATTTCACCAGCGTTCTGAATGTCGCGCACCTCTTTGTTCTGGCTGAGTTTTGATTTACCAACCAGGCCGGTGATCTCGATTTCCAGGGCGACGATCGCCTTAACCATCGTGTCAATGAAGTCCTGCGGCGCGTCGCCCATCTTCCACGGGGCAGGCTGCGAGGCTTCATGCATGTGAGTGAGCTTCGCCACGTTACGGCGCACATAGCGCTCATCATCCCGGACAGTGATGCGTCCGTGGGCGTGGACGACGAGATAGTTCCATGTGGGCACCTGCTTATGGAATTCATGCTTGCTTGGGTACCAGTTCGGCGAGATGTAAGCGTCGGCCGCACGGAAGATAACGAGGACTTCATCGCCATTGGCAACTTCCTCCCAGACTCGATTTTTGCGTGCAACATGGCAATTGAGGACGCCTTTGTCTCCCTTCGAGCGGTCAAGCTCGAAGGGAATGTGGTTCGCGTCGAGTGTGCCTTTGCTGTGGGTGACCAGGATACCGAGCGGATGTCTCCCGATTAGGTCAAGCAGGGTGTTGTGATCGGGGACGGCAAAATGGGGCGGAACGTACAACGGTGGATCTCCTGTCGCGAATGGGCGGTCGTTAGCGAGCGGCGGTGTCTTGCGGAACGGGCCCGGGCATCTTCGTTGCCGGCGAAGAGGGCCCCGGATCTCGCTGTCCACCACGCTCAAGAACTGCCATCGAGAAGTGGGCAGGCAGATCAGATGCCGCCGCGTATGAGTGCGGTTGGTCAGTGACAAGCCGCACACTCTCGCCTTGGCTCAAAATTACTGCGTGGGTACCCACCACGACACTTAGGGACCCCTGAGTCACCGAGATCAGCTCGCGCGTATCCGAACTATGAGCATCTGCGGAAAACACGTCGCCCGGCATAATGGCCCAGCTCCACAGTTCGAACATCGTTCGTCCCGAGATCGATGAATGAAGTTGTGCAAAGCTTCCTTTAGCGCTTGTCCAAAGCGTCCTCGTCTCTGTCCGCTCAATAGGAAGGCGAACTGTGGAAGGATGGTCATTCAACAAATCGGCCACCGAAAGCGAAAACGCCGCCGCCAGTCGGCAAAGTATGCCGATGCTGGGGTTCGCCTTGCCTTGCTCCAGCGTGACGACGGTTCCCTTGGATAAGCCGCTCAGTTTTGCCAGTCGATCCAGGGTCAGGTTTTGGTCGCGCCTCAATTGTCGGATCCGAACCGCTATCGCTTGGCCAAGCACCCGCTCGGGGTCCAACGCTGTCGTAACATCGGTCATTATATTGACTTAGTGCCTCGGCTCACTTATTACGGTCAGTATAATGACCGGCCTGAAATTGTGCAACTGCCCCGTTAGCGAGGAAATGACCGATGCGTTTTGAAACAAAGGCGATCCATTGCGGCCGAGCTGTCGACGCTTCCACGGGGGCGGTGTCCCTGCCGCTGCACACCAGCACGACGTTCCGACGTAGCGTCGACGGCTCGTTTCCTTCCGGATTCGAATACACGCGGGATGGAAATCCGACACGCAACGCGTTCGAAATGGCCATGGCCGCGCTCGAGGGCGGAGAAGATGGCATTGCCTTCGCGTCGGGCATGGCTGCAATCGCTGCAGTCTTTGAGAGCCATCCGTCGACGGGTCGGATCGTTCTGCCGGATGACATGTATTTCGGCATTCGTTCGCTGATTGACGAGACCGACATTGGGTCTCGCTTCGACTTTGCGGCCGTCGACATGCGCGATCTGGATGCCGTGCGCGCCGCGGTCACGTCGAAGCGGACTGGCCTCGTCTGGGTCGAGACGCCGTCAAACCCGATGATCCGCGTTGTCGACATTTCGGCCATCTGCAAAATCGCGCACGAGGCTGGCGCCTTGGCCGTAGTGGACAACACGTGGGCAACTCCAGTGCTTCAACGGCCCCTCGAAGTTGGGGCGGACGCGGTCATGCACTCGGCGACAAAGTACATCGGCGGCCACTCGGACTTGATGGCGGGCGTCGTCATCGTCCCGCACTCGTCACCCCTCGGTCGCCCACTGCGGATGGTCCAGAGACACAAGGGCAGCGTCGCAGCGCCATTCGACTGTTGGCTGGCATTGCGGGGCCTGCAGACATTGTCGGTACGCATGCGCGCGCATTGCGAAGGCGCCCAGAAGGTTGCTGAGGCTTTGGCGTCTCATCCGCGTGTCGAAAAAGTACTTTTTCCTGGCCTGCAAACTGATCCGGGACACGATCTCGCTAAGCGGCAAATGAGCCATTACGGAGCGATGCTATCCTTTATCGTCAAAGGCGGAGCCGATGCTGCGATGGCCGTGGCCGGCCGCCTCGAGGTTGTTGCCCGGGCGACAAGCCTTGGCGGGACGCACTCTCTGATTGAGCATCGCGCATCCGTCGAGGGTGCCAAGTCCAAGGCGCCAGGCGGATTACTGCGAATCTCAGTGGGACTTGAGCATCCTCAGGACATTGTCGATGATCTGATGCAGGCCCTAGGCGGAACCTTCAAAGCGGCAGCCGAATGACGCGGGTGCAAGAACTCTGGCAGCGCTTTACGTGGCGGCTGGCGCAGCAATGCGGCCTGCTACGGTTGGGCGCCTAGATCAGGCAAAGCATCTTCGACGATGCTTAGATTTCGATCGAAAATCTCGGTGTCGGATGCGTTGGCGCGCGAGAGACCGCACCTTGTTCAGGATCGCCGCAACCGCCGCTTCAGGCCTGGCGATGCGGCTCGACCTTTTCGAGGAAACCGCCGGTCTGCATCAGCTCGGCGATCTTCTTGTGCGCGTCGAAACGGTCGAGACCGTCGAGCTCGCCCCAGACCGCCTAGCGCTCCGGCGTCACCTCCAGCCCGGCGAGAAAGTCCTCATTGTCCTTGAGGCTCACCGCCGCATTGACGGTGAGGATATTGAGCGCCGGCAGCCGGTGGCGCTTGCCGGCCTCGAAATCATTGAAGTCATGCGCCGGCGTGATCTTGACCGCACCGCTGCCTTTTTCGGGATCGGAATACTCGTCCGCCACCACCGGGATCCTGCGGCCGACGATCGGCAGGATGAGGTTCTTGCCGACGAGATGCCGGAAACGCTCGTCGTCGGGGTGGACGGCGACAGCCGTATCGCCCAGCATCGTCTCCGGGCGGGTCGTCGCAACGGTGATGAAGGTCTTCGGATTTTCCGGATCGAAGGTCACGCCTTCGACTGGATAGCGGAAGTGCCAGAGGTTGCCGTTGACTTCCTGCTGCTCGACCTCGAGATCCGAGATGGCGGTCAACAGCTTCGGGTCCCAGTTCACAAGGCGCTTGTCCTTGTAGATCAGCCCTTCCTTGTAGAGCGTCACGAACACTTCGAGCACGGCCTTGGACAAGCCCTCGTCCATGGTGAAGCGCTCCCGGCTCCAGTCGGCCGAGGCCCCGAGCCGCTTCAGCTGGTTGAGGATGGCGCCGCCGGACTCGGCCTTCCATTCCCACACCTTGTCGATGAACTCATCTCGCGTCAGGTCGCGGCGGTGGATCTGCTTCTCCATCAGCTGGCGCTCGACCACCATCTGCGTGGCGATGCCGGCATGGTCCATGCCCGGCTGCCACAGCACGTTCTTGCCGCGCATGCGCTCGAAGCGCACCAGAATGTCCTGCAGCGTGTTGTTGAGCGCATGACCCATATGCAGCGAGCCGGTGACATTCGGCGGCGGGACGATGGTGAAGGCTTCAGCCCCCTCCTCGGCCCCGGCACCGGCCCGAAACGTCTTTTCAAGCGTATTATGTTTTTTTGTGCATAGACCAACGAGTTGAACGGCGGCCCCATAAATCGCCGATGTGTAGGTCGGGCAAAGGCGTCCACCAGCTCGTACTTGTCAAGACGATGCCACCCTTGATCTTGCACCCGCCTCCGATACCAGCGATGCGCTGCGTCGTATGCTCATGCCTGTCAGGATGGGATGGGCGCTGCTAGCACCGTGGCAGTTTGACAACCCGGCCATCGGGGCGGTAGCACCGTACAAGGCCAAGAGTCGCAGGGAAGACCGCACCCCATCGGGCTGCGCGACCCAGACCAGCTGACGCCCAACTGGCACACTCATCGCGCATCAGCACCGTGGATGCGACATCTACTTTGTTTACTTTGTTGCGAGCGCGATATCGGAACTTGGTTGTGACGCAGCTGTGCGTAAGCGCACCGCTGTCAGCAAGTGAGTGAGCGAAAGAACTACGTGGTGGAGGTGAGAAGTCATGCGGCGTCAAGATTCCCCGCCCTTTGCAGCAAACACACTGATTCCTCTTCAGAATCCGGTCTTTCGTTCGATCTGGACAGCCACGCAGATATCCAGCCTTGGCTGGCTGGTGCAGAGCGTGGCTATAAGCTGGCTCATGGCAACGATTTCAGCCTCCGATCTGATGGTTGCGCTCGTGCAGGCTGCATCGACACTGCCCGCCTTCTTCTTGTCGATCCTTGCTGGAGCGATTGCAGACAGCTTCAGCCGCCGCGGCGTGATGCTTGCCGGACATTGCCTGATCGCACTGGCATCCACGGCGCTGGCTCTCTCTGTTGGACTGGGCTTTGTCAGTCCATGGCTGATCTTGGGACTGAGTTTCTTGGCGGGATGCGGCTTTGCCTTGAATGATCCAGCCTGGCACGCCTCGGTCGGCGACATCCTCGAAAAGCGCGACATACCCGCTGCAGTGACGCTGATGTCGGTGGGGTACAACGTGGTTCGGAGCATAGGACCGGCGCTGGGCGGTGTAATTTTGGCTTTGCTGGGCCCCCTTACGGCTTTCGCCTTCGCTGCGCTGACCGACCTGGTCCCATTGAGCGCTGTCCTGCGCTCCAAGTGGCAAGTTCGTTCTTCGCCTCTTCCGCGCGAGCGGATGACGACGGCCATTCATGATGGCATGCGCTTCACGGCAATCTCCTCGGAGATCAGAGTGGCGATCGTGCGTGCAACCCTGTTCGGGCTGTCAAGCATCTCGATCCTTGCTCTGCTCCCCCTCCTAGTTCGCGACCAACTGGCGGGGGGGCCAATTGTTTACGGCGTCCTGTTGGCCGGCTTCGGCACAGGCGCCTTCATCGCGGGCATTGGCAATAGCTACTTGAGACGCATCACGTCCCAAAATCGATTGATCACGCTCGCGTCCGTTGCTTGCGCAACGTGTTGCCTTTTACTGGCTCTCACATCATCGGTGGCTGTAGCAGCGATTGCGCTTGCAATCGCTGGCGCAGGCTGGGTTGTCACCTGGACCGGAACCGACGTGTGTGTGCAGTTGGCAAGCCCAAGGTGGGTCGTTGGTCGCACCCTGTCGATCTATTACGCCCTGACCTACGGCGGCATGGCAGCGGGCAGCTGGATCTGGGGTGCTGTCGCGCAGTACTATTCCCTGACGTGGGCTTTGGAAGGTGCTGCAGCGGCGCTGTTGCTGGTTGCAGCTGTGGGAAAGCTATTGCCGGTACGGCTATGGGAGGAGTCGGATCAAGGGGCCTTCGACTTCAGGCCACCAGAACTGGCCCTCGATTTGAAGCCCAGGAGCGGCCCGATCGTGATCAAGGTGGAGTACTCGATTCCCGAGGAGAATATCGAGGAATTTCTGAGCTGCATGCGCGAAAGGCGGCGCGTTCAGAGCCGTGCCGGTGCGCGGGACTGGACCCTCCAGCGCGATCTTCAGAACTCGACTCTTTGGACCGAGACATTCCGCACGCCGACATGGACGGACTATCTTCGTCTAAACCATCGGCTAACGGTGACTGACAGGGAGGTAGGCGAGCGCCTTGCCGCTCTGCAGGTCGGTGATTCTCCTCCTCGTCTCTCACTTTCGATCGAGCGGTCGACAAGCCCCGCCCCCGGCAGCCAAGTCCAGCCTGTGCCCTTTGTATCGCGCCCTTAAGGAAACCAGTAACTTTTCTGGGCTCGGACACGGGAATGGCCGAGACCTACTCCTTCTTCGTCGGGTCAGCCCGGATTGCCATACCTTGCGGCCGGTTAGGCGAGCGTGAGGATTTGTGTGGCACGTATGTCCACCACGGGCCCATGTCCAGCCCCACCGCCTCTGCCATCAGATCGGCTTGGGCACGGGTTCAGGTCGCCTGTCCCCTGCATCGCGGCGAGCAGCGGGGAGCAAGGGGGGCGGAGGGGTCTCCCCGGTCTGCACGGAGCGAAGCGGGCAGACGGAGGAATCCGCCAGCGGCGGCTTGCAGGGAGAGGGCCGCGCGCCTCTTTCCCCTCCCTGACAAAACGTGCCGCCAAGCACGTTCACGTCGGCGCAGCCGTGCCGCAGAGGCGGCCGCAACAAAGAAGCCCTACAAGGCGGAAGCATCGAAATGTCCGCCAGCGGGACCAATTCAGTTCGGTGCTGGACAAAGCGGTTCAACAGGGCGGCCGTAGGAGCACCAGCATAGCGCCGCCGTCAGGCGCGATGCGGACCGACAGCCCCGACGAAGGGCGCTGATTGATCGACTGAAATTGGATCGGGTCATTTTACCAGCTGACATAATCCATGAATTTTTCACGATGCTTCAGCGCGCGCCTGGATTTTCTGCGTTTAGCTGCAGCGAAGGTCCCGGTGATGCGGTGGAAGCGAACCCGGGGCATCTTGGATTTATTTGATGCAGCCATCCAGGACTGCTGCATTGCCACAGCAATGGCCACAACCTGCTAGGCGGGCTTCTGGAGATGGACGCGACGATCGGTCAGACGCCCTTTGATTGGCTGCCGTCGGCGCCAGACGGTCGCGGAGCTTCAAATCTGATCGGGCTCCCGAGCGAATTGCCGTCCTACGAGCATTCGGGACCGATCCCGGCCTACAGGCACGCCTTACTTCGGGCGGCGGATCAAGTGATCCGTGAGGGGAATGCCACGCCGGCATGGCTCGCCAATGACTTCAATGCCAACTGTCGGCAGTCACATCATAAATTAAGCATAGCTCCGCGACACATATCCAAGGTGGCGCACAATCCTGCGAATTGTCATCGCTGTGACAGCAATCGCCGCACCAAGCAAAGTGGCGAACTCGATTCTGCTCGTGAGATCCCAAAGCTCTCCGAACGGTATGAGATCCATGAAGCGAAACACGGCACCCTGAAGCAGGTAAAGCAGCAGTGTGCTCTGACCAAGCTCCACCGCGACAAAGCGAGCTACGCGAGTTGAATAGCCAACTCTCCAGCATAGGAATATAAGCTGCATCGCCACTGCAGAAGTTGCTACCGAGCCAGCGAACATCAGCAACACTTGTTTGGCCGACTGTGCATCGTAGATCAAAACGAGATTGTTGTAGACGTACGTCTCCTTTCCCCAAACAAGAAAGCACATGAACGCAGCCATCGAAAGTAACACCACAAAAATAGCCTTGTGGCGCCTGATGCTAGCTGCCTGCCATCCGATCGGCTGCGCAAACAAGAACCCCAAACAAAAGAACGGGTACGTGTATCGTACCAACGGGGTTATTGACCACGGGACGGGCGCGAACGCGATCGCAATTGCAGATGCGCCTATGATCCACACCGACGAGCCATTGAAAGTCGTGAGCAACTTAATAAGGACGAAGGACGCGAAAGCTGCCCAGATGAACCAGTATGTGCCAATGAACTCCCTAAAAAAATCCAACATTCCACTGGTTAAACTGTTCGCCGAAGACATTACGGCGGCCTTCGATATCCAAATCAACGCACACCAAAAAAGCATGGGCAATACTTAGCCTAGTTGCATTGCTCGATCACTGACGCCTTGACGGAACGATTTGCGCAGAATCGCTCCCGAAGAAAGATATCCACTTATCGCCATAAAGAGAGGCATGTGAAACATGTAGATTGACTTAAAATATGGCGACAGCCAAAAGGCGTCAGTGCCTCGATAGACAACATATTGCAATAGATGCCCAACTATCACCAAAATAATGAGTACGCCTTTGGCGAAATCGAAGCTTAGGTCTCGGGCCTTTGCCGCTTCTGGGCGCGAGTCTCGCCCCTTCGAACCGACTGTTTTGTGATTAAGCATCAGACCTCCAGCCGATATCCTGCCGTTACCGCTCCCACTTTGCTTCTAGAGTGGTTCACGCACGGCATCTTCGGATCCCATTCTGGATTGTCGCAGCCCAATGCAGCCGGTAATGGAGAGGATGGACGGCCGCAGCACGACACAAGCGGAACAGGCCTGTTCTGGGCTAGAAGGCCGCAATATTTCCATTGAACTTCGTCCTCATCGCCTCAATAGCGGCAGTGCCGCCTGGAATGTAGATCAACCGGAACTCAGGGCTCGCGCCGGCCAACTTCGATTGGTTTCGAATGGTCAAGCGGCGCCGGTCGGTCCATAAGCCTTCCTCAAGAAACGGGCGGTATCGGCTATTCTCTTTGGTCGGTAAAATCGATTGTGTTTATGGAACGCATGCGCACGATGGATACATGCGCATCGGGCGCACGTGACTGCCCACGGATAGGACTTTGCTTCGGGGGTCACCGTCCTTTCGTGAGTCTTGCAGTGCATGGATGAGGCGGCAATTCCCGCGGTGCAGCACCTTTCGAGCGCGTGCCACAAAATCGCTGGGTTCGACCTGCGCGGCGCTGGGTGGAGATCCGCCTGATCCGATCTTGCGGGGCGTGCGATCGCCTCCTGATAGCATTCGAGCAACACCTTCTTGAAATCGGCCTGGGCCGGCAATTTTGTCGTAAAGCTCATGGTGCGACTGCCGCACGCGCGCAGGACAGCCGGCAGATCGCGCACCTTGGCGATCAATCCGGCCATTCGGCCGTCGTTCTTCTTTATTCCAATCGAGATCGTAATCAGGTCCGGCCGGTCACGCAGTGAAGTGTTCTCCCTCGAGCAGCCACGTCGGCGCCGCTCAGAATCTTCGACGAGCGCGCCAGGACAGCATCGATCTCCGCAAATTCTTGCCAGCAGATCGTCCTCACATCATCATGCCCTTGGCTTCAACCGGGCTGGTGCCCTCCCCTTCCCGGCTTTTTGTCCCGACGCTCGGGTCGCGCCGCCCGGCCCGGTCAAGGCCAAAAAATCGTCGCGGCTGAGCGCCCACTCCGGCTTCTGCCAAATATTCGTCGGCGGGTTCGCAGCACCGCGGGCGCACGGGTGAGCTCGTGGGCAGGAGTGCGGATGGAAGTAGGTGATGCACATCGTCACCAGCACCTCAGATTGTGTGAGGTCCACGGCTCGCTCGTTTCCGCCGACGGCGGCGCGGCGGGCGTCGGTATACGCAGGGCGGGTCCGTCGCCTTGGCCTCAGTTTCGGGGCAATGGCAAGCCCCGGTCCGCGCGACGCCGAGTTGGGCGGAAAGATCGACGGCGCGCAACGCGGGGCTCCTACGCGACGAGCAGTTTTTCCCCCGGTCTGACCCGGCCTCGACTCCAGATGCCGCAATGACCGTTGCGGCCCGGCGCGATTGATCGGGTCTCATGCCCAAAGCTGCCTCGGTGCCCAGTAGCGGCACCGCATTGCCCCTCCCAGGCGCTGCGCCAGTAAAGCGTCGGCGAGCCAGCATCCGACGGTGCGTTCGAAGCGATCTCATTCGGCGGCCATGATCGCGCCGGTCACCACGCCGCAGCGGAAAGCTGCCGAGCTCGTCTGGCCAGGTCGCTGACCGCCTCGTCGTCGCGGGCGTCGACCGAAATCTTCCCCACCGCAGCGAGGTTTCTCCCGTTAGAAGATCCTCAGCGGGATGGGCAGCCAGTTCACGCCCGGCCAACAGCATCCGGCCCGCGGGGCCGACCTCGTCTCCCGGTCGTGTGAGCAGAAGAACATCGCGAAGTGCGGCTTCATCCTCGACGCCGCGAGCCTGCTCGCCGTACCGCGGCCGCCGAAAGCCCTAGGCGCTGTCACCAGGCGCCAGCCCACCTCTCTAGCTGGCGGACCATCGCATCGAGCGCGCCGATGGCCGCACCTGCAGTGATTGCAATGTCCTCATGCGCCGCAACTGTTCGGGTCGGGGGCAGCCCTGCGCAACCAGGCCGGCACCGCCGTCGTCGGCGTGGCTTCCGTGGCACCGGGAAGAGTGCCGTGGTGGCGCAGGAGGGTTTTGGCTCAGAACCATGGAATACGATGAATGATTGGGGCGCTTTTTGTAGAGCGAACGATAAGTCTTGCACGACCAGCCATTTATCCCTCGCGAGATCAATGCCGCGGGCAATTAGCAGGCGAACTCCGTCCGGACTGAGTACCCGTTTCAACGCGGGCAAAGAAGTTGTGTAGCCATGTCACGAAATGCTTGGTCCGCTTCTCTGCCGGCCGATGGTCCATGAAATCCCCTCTGCACGCACGACGCCGGAAACCTCCTTGCCGATATGATGCTCAAGCACCGGCCGCCATGGCACCAGCGTGAACTCGCGCGATTTCTCGATGACAGCGTATTTTCCGCCGGCGAGCTCGACGGAGCGGCGGAGCGTGCCTTCTATTCGATCTCCACTCTGGGCTTCAGAATAGGGCAGACCGAGTTCGTTCGACAACTGGCCGGCCACGCGGTTCAACTCGCGTTGGCGCAGCATCGACAGCATGTTGGCGCGATAGACGATCCGGTCCTGCTCTTCCCGAGCAAGACCTTGCGCAATCAGCCACTGCCGTCGGCGGCCTTGCGCCTCTCGGACATCGCGGCCGAAACCAGAGCTGTGCAAGGCCTCCGGTGTGTCGGAAACCAGCTCTCGATCGAGCCAGGTGGCGCCGTCGAAGTTGACTTGTTGTTCCAGCAGCATTGATGAGAGCTTGTCGACGACAACAGGCTCGGCCCTCGCTCGCTGACGCTCGTAGCCCGCGACGCGGTCGAGATGGTCCGGCGCGATAGTCCATGTACCGTCCGGCTCGCGCTCGACACCACCGGTCGCCCGGCGGATCGCCTCCAGTCGCCGCACGTGCGTTTCGGCAAAGCGTTCGGTGGCCGACGGGTCATGCTTGAGATGGATATCGATGCTGTAGCGCCCGTCATGGGCCGTGGCGATCTCGGCAATTGTGCGGTCGACTTGCCTTGGCCCGGTGTCCCTCGGCGTGACCCGCACTATGCAGCCCTCTGGCGTCGGTTGGGTGGCCTCGCCTTTGCCGATATCGACATAGTGGCTTTTGCCGTCCACGCCGTCGACGACGAGGTAATGGCGGTCATTGATTTCGTCGGCCAGGCCGCGCGCAACGATGCGGCCGACGACAGGCTGCATCTGCTCTGCAGATCGATCATGGACAACATAGTCGGCGGCACTGCGGGCGAGCCCCTTGCCGGTCAGTTCGCGGTGCATGGTCTTGATGATGTCGCCCCGCTCGCCGATGCGGCGCAGCGTCGCTTCAAGCTCGCCATCAAGGCGCCAGCGGCCCGAGCCGACTTCCTCAGCCAGACCCATCCGCTCGAGCTTGCGCAGGCGCCCCTGGTGCAGCGTTTGGCGAACCGTGTCTCGGCTGGCCGGTGAGACATGCCCCTCATGGTCGCGCATGCGGAGCAGCTGCCGATCGATGCTGGTGAAGCGTTCCCGCTCCATTTCCTGGCGCAGGCGTTGCTCGATCTCGCGGTCCGTTCTCGGGCCAAGGTCGAGGCTGACCAGCTCGGCCGCCCGTTCACGGATTCCAGACGAGATGTAGTCCCGCGCGATGACGAGGTTTTCGCCGCGGTCGTCCCTGCCGCGGACGATAATATGGATATGCGGATGACCAGTGTTGAAATGATCGACAGCGACCCAGTCGAGCTTGGTGCCGAGGTCTTCTTCCATCTGCGCCATGAGGCGCCGCGTGAGCGGCTTGAGGTCGTCATACTCGATGCCGTCTTCAGGTGCGACGATGAAGCGGAACTGATGCCGGTCCCCATCGGCACGATCGATGAAGGCCTTGCCATCAACGCGGTCGCTGTCGGCGCTATAGAGCTCGCCAGGCTCGCCTTCGCGGGTGACGCCGTCGCGCTGGAGGTAGCGAAGGTGTGCACGTGCCCCGTCAACACCCTTGCCGGCCAGCTTGACGATACGCGCCTTGACGACGGCGCGCCGCTGCCGAAACGCCGCGTGGGGGTCGCGCGCTCTGATAACGGCGGCAGCAGCCCCGCCGCGCCCCGCCCGGCTTCCGATGAAGCGGCCAGGGCGACCGCTGCCGCCGCCGGCTCGGTTGATCGCAGCGCGGATCTGGCCGGCGAAACGCTTGCCTGCCTTCGAGCTGCGCGATCCGATTTTGCCCAGGCTCGGCTTGAACTCTTCATCCTGCATTGAGCCTCCTAGTAATCTTTAACAAAATCAGAGGTTTGTCGGCAGCAGCTCTCCTGACGCTGAAGGCAGCCTCCGTGAAAAACGATGTGCAGACAAAGACTTCGCCGCCTCCAGGAGGCGATGCCTTTATCTTGCCTTCCGCGGACCTGCCTCGCTGCCCCGCCCGACCCACGGTACCCCTGCCCTCACCTGCGATCCGGCCGGCCTGACCTTGCTCGCTCCGATCCGAGCGGCACCACAATTTGGCCATTCGGATCGGTCGCGGAAATACCGTTTCGCAGGAAAAACAGCGACTGCCCGGACGGGATTTCCGGCGCTTTTCCGGAACGGGATTTGCCGGTGAACGCGTCCATGTCGGCGGCCGAGATCCCCGCAGCCTTGACCTCTTCCAGATACGAAACCGTCTCGCTGGGCAGCGGTCGCCCACGCTGCAAATGCTGTTCGTAGCGGTCCGGCCCAGCGTTATAGGCGGCAAACAGGCCGGGAAAGCCGAAGCGGTCATACATGGCGCGCAGATAGGCAGTGCCTGCCAGAATGTTGTCGCGAGGGTCGTGCGGATCGGCTCCCAGGCCAAGCTCTTCGCGAATCTCCTCGTAGGTGCCGGGCATCACCTGCATGAGGCCGATGGCGCCGGCGCTCGACGTGATCGGCCGTCCATTCAGCTTTGTCTGCCCCCGGCTTTCGGCATCCATGACGGCATAAATCCAGGGCTGTGGAATGCTGAAACGCCGGCTTGCTTCGGCTACGAAGGGCTGCCATCTTGCCAGCTGCGGACCACGGGAGATGGCGGCCGGCTGAGCGTCGGTCGCGGCGGAACAGGCGCATGGCGCTATCGCGACCATGCCCAGCATCAGAAGGGTTACTCGGTCCATAGCGGCACGAGCCTCCCGACGATATTTTCGGCCGGCACCGGCCCGAAATAGCGGCTGTCGAAGGAGCGGTTTCTATCGTTGCCGAGCAGGAAAAACTCGTCGGCGGCGAGCTTGCGGCAGGCATTCCACCAAGATAGCGGACGGTGCTGCGTGTCGGTTGCCAGCCGGCGCGCGACGATCTCGCCGCCGATGATGATGGCGTCGCCGAAGGCGCAGACATGCTCGCCAGGCACCGCGGCAAGGCGCTTGACGAGCGGCACATTGCTGGGCAGATAGAGGCGTTCGGCGGCGAGATCGGCGACCGGTTTTGGCGGGCGGACGAGCACCAGATCGCCACGAGCCGGTGATCCGGACGCAAGGCGATAGAGGCCGACCGGCGCACTGGCCGAGGCGTTCCAGACCAGCCAGGGCGATGGGTTGTCGAAAGCGGCGAAGCCGATCAGGCCGCCTATTGTGGCCACGGCGATCGTCTTGCGCGCCCGAATGCGCCGCAGATGGCTGCCGATCAGACGGATGGTGGGACGCCGGCTCATGAGCGGCCTCCCTCACCGGCCGAGCCGAAATCGTGGCCGCCATCCTCGGGCCTGGTCTCCTGCGCGCGCCCCTTCGACCAGTCGTCGAGCTCGTCGATGTGATAGCGGACATAGCGGCCGTGCTTGCGGAATTGCGGGCCACCGCCTTTGAGCCGCATCTTCTCCAGCGTGCGCTGGGACAGCCCGATATAGAAGGCGGCCTGCGCGGTGTTGAGAAACGGACTGCCCTTCTTCGCGCGGGCCGCGCGTTCGTTTTCGTCGTCCATGATGGTCCTCGTTTCGTTACGGACAAGCGAAGGCGAGGATCGGCGAGCGAGATCGTTTTGGGGACGGGCGAAGAGTGGAGGGCGAGTTTTCGCCGCCCCTTCTTGAGAAGAGCCCCGCGCCGGTTGCGGCGCGGGGCTCGAGGCTGGCGGTTCAGTCGACGGGGTTCCAGATGATGGCATATGTGCCGTCGTCATCCTGGCCGGCGGCGCGGCCGAGATTGGCGTAGAGCTTGCGCGGACCGAACTCCGGGGCGGCAATCGACAGGCTCACATAGTCCTTGCCGGAGGTCTCGCCGGTGCGGATCCAGCCCGCCCCCACTTCGACCCCTTGCGTCAGCACCCGGAAGTCGGGATGGGTGTCGGCGCTCTTTGCCTGATTGGGCACGATGTCGATGTCGGCGCGCACGCTGAGCGTCTTGAGCTGGCCCTTGTAGCCGCCGTTTTCCTGTTTGGTGACGTATCCGATCGCGGTCATTTTCAGTCTCCTTTTGGTGCTCGCCGGGGACCATTCCCCTGCGATGGCGGACCGTGATGGGCGCGTCCGGACCGCCGGAAC
Organism: Mesorhizobium sp. M0019; assembly: GCF_040323975.1. Lineage (NCBI taxonomy): Bacteria > Pseudomonadati > Pseudomonadota > Alphaproteobacteria > Hyphomicrobiales > Phyllobacteriaceae > Mesorhizobium > Mesorhizobium sp. M0019. Next base: position 15,538 of record NZ_JAMYVK010000047.1, read on the forward strand.
CGGGACGGCCGCAGCGATAGCGGAGGACCCGAGCGGACAGCTTTTTTGAAGCGAAGCGGCGCGAGGAAGCCGCCGCAGGCGGCGGGGAAAAAAGCTGCTGGCGAGGGTTTCGGGCGGGCCGGATCCGCCCATAGGTCGTCAAGCCAGCCGCAGGGGAATGGTCCCTGAGACACATGGAGACAGGTGGCGCGATCGGTGACACAAGGAGCGGGTGGCAATGCAGGGCGCCGGCTGCGCGGGCTCTGTCGGCAACCCGATCGGACAATTGGGCCCATGCGCCTGGCGCCTCAGCAAGCAACCCGGCGTGGTGCAGGGCTGCCGAAACGGGGCGAATTGGCGTCGGGATTTCTCGCGCGCGGCACTGGCTCGACAAGACGACCGATCGGCAGCCGGCGCGGTCCGGAGCGGCGCGCGCGACCTGAGCGGCGGCACTCGAGAGAACCGCCGCTTGAGGCTGATCGGTTCATTCGCGGACGAACAGCGGCTGCACTTGTGCCCACTGATCGGCGGTGCGGAAGCTGCCGCGGCTGGTGTAGCTTTCGGCGGGGAATTTCATCCAGCGCGGCAGCCAGGTCTCGACCCTGAGGCGGCCATTCTCGCCCGCCAGGAAGTCGCGGATGATCTTCTTTTGCGTCTTGACCTTCTCGGCGACATTGCCGTCCGCGACCAGCTTGCCGCCGACCTTCGGCGAGCATCGAATTGGCGATTTCCTTGTCGCGCAAGAGGTCGAAGAAGGCATCGTCCGGTTGCCACCATGTGCCCATATCGACGTTCAGATGGTTGCCGAGCGCCTCGATGACGGCGCTGCCGGCTGCAACCGTCTCGGCCATGACAAGGGTGAGAACGCGCATGACATCGTCGTCGCACAGCGCCAAGAGGCGGGCGAACACGCCGGCGATAGCGAAGGCGTCGCCATTGCCGCCGGCGACCACGCCATCCTCATCCGGTGATCCGAGCAGGGCCAACACTTCGCGCCGCTTTTTGCCGAATGCAGCTTCAGCCTTGCAGCCGGCAAGGCTGGCAGTCACCGTCTCGTTGACTGCGCGCTGCGGCTCGGGGCGCACCTGCCACAGGCCGGAACCGGTGATGGCGTGCGCCACCACGAGGCGCAGCGCCACGGCGGGGTGGTCGAGCATGGCGGCGCGCACGGCGGCATGGCGATGCAGATCGACATAGTTCTGCATCGGGCCGGTGAGTTCGGGGCGCGGCGGCTTGGCGGCTGTTTCTTCTTGCTCGCCGCCCTCGGGGGCGCGGCGGGCTTCCTTGCGTGACAGCCAGCCCTCGTGACACTCGACCTCGCCGCGATGCGAGACAGTGATGACGACCTTGCCGCCCTTCTTCTTCGGGGTCTTCTCGTGGTCCCATGCGTGGAAATACTGGCCCGGCTCCAGCAGCACCACCTCGCTCCAGCCGTGGTTGAGATATGTGTCGCGTCTGGCGGCAATCGCTTCGTTCTGCTTTTGCCAGAACAGGTCGGCATCGGCGAAATAGCTGTCCTCGCCGAACAGGTCCGAGGTGATCAGGCCGGGATATTCGTCGATGGCAAACAGCGCCACCTTGGTGGAAATCGACTGGCCGCCGAACAGCCATTGCTTCAATTGAAAGCCACGCGGCGCGTGTTGATCGGGATCGGCACAGAGTGCCAGCCAGTCCTTCTGCTGCGCCTTGGACGCCATGGTGAGATGGCGCACCGTCTCGGCGTCGATCTCCTCGCGGCGATAGGCTTCGCGGATTTTGGGCAAGAGGTCGCCAAGCGCCAGAATGCGTTTGACCATCAGCTCGGTGATGCCGAAGGTCGCAGCGATGTCGGGAACGGTGCGGCCTTGCTTGACGAGCCGCGAAAACGTCTCCCATTGCGATACTTCGTCTGGATCGAGGCGGGCGAGGTTTTCGATCAGCGAGGCTTCCAGCGCATCGGCGTCGTCACCGTCCTCCATGATGGCGCAGGGCAAGGGATCGCCTTCGCCGCGCTCGTCGGCAAGCGATTTCGCGGCGAAATAGCGCCGCCTGCCGGCGACGATCTCGAAGGTTTCCGGCTGGCCGTTCGGCCGCACAAGGAGAGGCACCAGCACGCCGCGCGCACGCACGGATGGCAAGATGTCGGGAATGTCGGCCGCGCGTTTTCCATGGCGCATGTTGAGCGCGGAAATGTTGAGTTGATCCAAGGGGATGTGGGCAAGCTGCATGGCTACTCTCCTTCGCTTTGGTTAAGGTTGCCCCCGCCGCAGAGGCCGAAGGCCGGCGCGGCGGGACGGTTTTTGCGCCTATCGGCGCTGCTGTTCCGCCGTGTCGGACGGAAGCTCGGAATGGGGCTTTGAAAGGGCGTCTGCTGCCTGCCGCAGAAGTCGCTCGGCCTCGGTGATGTGGCGGCAAATACGGGCGGCTTCGGCATAGACGGAGAGCGGAAAGCGCGCCTGGAAATGCAGGTCGCGCTCTATGCCGAGGCCAAGCGGACCTTTTACGGATGCAAGCTCGGCCAGACTGACGCTGCCGAGTTCGGGGAAGCCGAAGCCGAGATCGCAAAGGCCGAACAGCGTGTCGCCATCGGCGTCGAGTTCGCTCAGAAGCCACGTGGCGGCACCTGTCGGATTAAACAGTTTCACAACGGGAAAATGGTCCGTTTCGGCGTCGGCGGCGCCATTGGCGAGCAGTCGTGCGCGCAGTGGATCGGTGATCAGGATCATGGAAAGACTCCTTGTCAGAACAGGTCGAGTTGATTTCTGCTGGCTTCATCGAAGAGGCCGATATCGAGCGGCTTTTGCGCCGCGCGCGGACGCATCGGCGCGTCCATCAGGAGGGTGAGCCGATCGCGCGTGGTGATCGGCCGGACACGGGAATGAGCATCTGCTCGCCTGGCGGCGTCGGCTCGGTCGCGGTCAGTTGAGGATCGCGCATCGTCATGCCGCAATCCCTTCCTGCGCCTCGCCTTCGGCATCGGCCTGAAGGCCAAACAGGAAATCGGCGGCCTTGGAGGCAAGACTGGCGGCACGGAAGATCGCGCGGTTGTCCTCGCGCAGCACCTTTAGCCATGAGCCGATGTAATCGGCATGACGCACGGTCGGTTCGATGCCGAGATTGCTGCAGACGAAGGCGGCAGTGATTTCGGCGACCAATTCTTCACGCGCGTAAGCCTTGGAGCCGAACGAGCCGGAGAGGTCGCGAGCAAGCCGCGTCGGGTGGCCGGTCCAGTGGCCAAGCTCGTGAAAGCAGGTCCGGTAATAGTCGATCTGGTGATGGAACGCCGGCTGCGGCGGCACCTGAATGTGGTCGCTGCCCGGCATGTAGAAAGCGCGATCGCCGCCGACCCTGAAATCAGCACCGCTGGCGCGAATGAGCGTCTCGGCGTGCGGCACGATCTCGCACTGAGGCAGCGGCTCGGCGGCGGCATAGAGGTCTTCCGGAAGATTATCGCACTGCGCGACATTGAAGACGGTGAAGCGCTTCAAAAAAGGCACGGCCTGTGGTTCATCGCCCTCATGGCGTGCGCGCTCCTTCTCGTCCTTGGGGACAAAGCGGTCGGCATGCACGATGGTCGTGCCGCGCTCGCCCTTCCTGACATTGCCGCCAAGGACGAGCGCCTGCCGGAAGGTGAGCCAGTTCTGGCTGGGATAGCTGCGCTCGATGACCGCGCCCCACAGGATGAGGATATTGATGCCGGAATAGGTGCGCCCAGAGGATGCATTCCTCGGCAGGCCAAGGCCTGCCTTTGCGCAGCCCCATGGCTTGACCCATGGCACGGTGCCGCGCTCCAGCTCGGCAATGATGCGGTCCGTGATCTCCTGATAAAGGCTGGCGCTGGGGCGCCCGCCCTTGCCTGCGCCAGCCTCTCCGCTGGCGGAACGCTTGCTGTTTGCATGCATCGTCTCATCCTCCGCTCGCCAATCGCCGCGCCTTTCCCCGGAAGATCCCATGGGTGGTGGAGGCAGCGCTCGATCCCGATCTCGCGTGCCTGCCCCGTGAGTGGGGTGGGCGGCAGAACGCGACTGGCTTGGCCCGCTGAATGAGGCGGGCCGCACCCGAAGGGCCGGAACGGAGTGGAGGATGCGAGCGGAGCGAGCGTTGCGGCACGCCGCAGCGGGCCTAGAAAGGAGCGTCGCCCACCCCGCGAAACGGGGGCAGGCAACAATCAAACCGCATCGCGAAGCGATGACCGCAGCTGCGATCAACTCGCTTTGACCGACGCATTGCTCATGAAGAACTTGAAGGAACCAGACACATGAAGACTGAAAACGCGACTGAGATTGAAACCGGTGCGGTCCATACGACGCTCGGTGCTATCTTCCTGTCCCTGGAACTCAGTCGCTCGACCTGGTTGGTGACAAGCTTGTTGCCGTGCAACGGAGAGAAGATGTCAAAGCGCATCGTCAAGGCAGGCGATACGGCCGGATTGTTCGACCTTGTCCGCCAGCTGAAGGCGACAGTTCGGCGCAGAACGGGCCGTGACGTGCCGGTGATCGCAGTCCAGGAGGCTGGCCTGGACGGCTTCTGGATACATCGGATCCTTGAGCGTGATGGCATCGAAAGCCATGTTGTTGATGCGGCATCCATCGCCACGTCACGCAGGAAACGCCGGGCGAAGACAGACAAGCTGGACGGGGAGACCCTCCTTCGCGCCCTGCTTGCCTACAAGCGCGGCGAGCCGCGGGTATGCGCCATGGTCGTTCCGCCATCGCCCGAGCAAGAGGACCGAAAGCGCAACAGCCGTGAGCGACGCGCTCTCATCGCGGAGCGGATCAAGATTGTGAACCGGATCAAGGGGCTCTTGTTCTCACAGGGCATCGTTGGATTTGAGCCGCTGAAGCGGAACCGGCGCACTCAACTGGAAGAACTCAGGACCGGAGACGGTCGTGAACTACCGTCGAATCTCAAAGCGGAGATTGTCCGTGCACTGGACCGGATCGAGCTCGTGCTTCGGCAAATCAAGGACGTGGAGGCAGCGCGCGACGAAGCGGCTCGCAAAGAATGCGAGCCTTCAAAAGTCGCCCATGGAATGTCGATGCTCAAGCAACTGCGCGGCGTGGGGGCGGACTTTGCCGAGGTGCTGTGGTGCGAGGGACTGTATCGCGAGTTCGCGAACCGAAGGCAGCTTGCCTCCTATGCCGGTCTGACACCGACACCATGGCAAAGCGGATCGATCAGCCGGGAACAGGGCGTATCGAAGGCGGGCAATCCGAGGCTGAGGACGGTGATGGTGCAATTGTCGTGGTTCTGGCTCTTGCATCAACCGCGATCGGCTTTGGCACAATGGTTCCAGGAGCGGGTCGCGCTCGACGGTGGCAGGCGCCGCAAGCCGGCCATCATTGCGCTCGCGAGAAAACTTCTGATCGCGCTGTGGAAGTATGTTCATCATGGTGCTGTCATTGAGGGCGCTGTCATGAAGCCGGCATGATCAAAGTACTTTCTTCCATCCGCCGGGATTGATCGCTCCCGGCTGATCCTGGGCGAACGAACCTCCCACCCCACTTGGCCCAAAATGCCGCCCGGAAGATTGGTCGCGTTCCCCTGAGCCTTGCCGACGAAAGCGGGATGTTGGTGCAGCTGCCACTGTGCAGCGACCGTATGTGAGTTTGGACCGGTGTTGTCGCCGCGCCAAGACGACAGGCTCGGACCTTGGATCACAACGCATTGAGGTTGATATGCGAAGACAGCCTTGACGACAAAGTCCCCATGTGAGCGGGGATGGGCGGCGAGTCGCGACCGGAAAGGCCCGCCGTGGTAGGCGGACCGCATCCGAAGGACCGGAACGAAGAGGAGGACCCTGAGCGGCAGCGAAGGGTTGCGGGCTGCCGCGGCGGGCCTAGAAGGGAGTGCCGCCCACCCCGCGCCACCGGGAAAGGCCAACAGACAAACCGCGACGGCCGTCTCGGCCGGCGGCCGTCTCAGCCCGAAGGGCTGCCCACGCCAAGGGGCGACGCCGAATGGCCGAGACCGCCTGAGCTTGCCGAAGAAAAGCGGGCTCGGTTCACGAGCACCTGGTGCGCGTCGTCAGGCGCGCGGGCGCCCGCCAGGACGGCAGGCTGGACAGATTTTTCGCACGGATCATCGTCAAGCGCCGCAGTTACGTCGAGAAACTCGACGACATCGCCGCCGTGGCGCGGCTTGCTCCGAACAAAACCAGCGCTCGCCTTTCAACAGGTTGAGGCGCGTGTCCCAGTAATTCCTGTCCGGGATCATGATAGACGCGCTCGCCCGTTTTGTAGCTTATATTGGCTTTGATGTTGCAGCCGACAGCGGCAGGGTCGATTCGAAGGCAAGAAAGCCAGCCAGGAGTTGCTTTGATAGCGATGGTTGCCCACGCCCTTCCCTCCGAAGAGAGAAAGCGACGTTTGCGGCCTGGAGTCTACAAGTCGGGTCTAATTCACCGGTCCTGTTCCGAACCATTGAATGAACGGCGCATCCTTCCCCGTGATATCCTTCACCGTCTTTAACAGCGCTTCATGGGTGCGTTGGAGGCCCGGTAATGGTTGCTGGTAGGTGATAGAAGCGGCTGGACGATGCTCTTGTGCAGCCGTTCCGCCTCCGCCACAAAGCGCTCGATTTCAGCCTGTGAAAGCTGCTTGGAAAGTTTGGTCCTAGCCATTGCGATCTCCGTTGAGGAATCGCCCCACCTAGGATTATGATCCTATATCGGCATGGCCGGGTAAAGACCCACCCGCAGCGGAATGGCAGCTTGCCGAAGAAAAGCGCGCTCGGTTCACGGCACCGGCGCGAGCCGTTGGCGCGCGGGCGCCCGCTACGACCGCAGGCTGGACAGAATCTCGCACGGATCAGCGTCAAGCGCCGCAGTTAAGTCGAGAAACTCGATGACGTCGAGACGCCGCTCTCCACCCTCGTACTTTGCCACGAAGGATTGGGGACGATCAAGCTTCTCGGCCACCTGCGCCTGAGTCAGGCCTTTGGCCTTGCGCAGGGAAACCAACTGGGCCAGAAACCGCTGGTGGCGGGGCGATCGAAGAGACTTGGGCATGTAGGCGAACCGGTCGGGTAAAGACCGGATCAGCGACTAATCCCGGTTTCGGATTATCCCATTTTGGGATATGCTGCGGGCGCTCAACAGGCGAGGTTCGCACGCATGAATCGATCAATGGGAACAGATGAGACTCGAAACTCAACTCTGTGCGACGAAGTCCCCTGGTCGGAGAACCTCACGAGCTACGACAGGGAGCATTTCACGATCTACCTGCGGATCCTGGATGCCTGCGCCGACAATGCCAGCGAAGAGGAGATGGCTGATCTCATTCTCGGCATCGACCCGGCCCTTGAACCGGTCCGCGCCCGCAAGGCTCTTCGCAGCCATATCGACCGTGCGAACTGGATGGTGACGACTGGCTACAAGGAACTGTTCGCCGGCTGAGGCACAGCACGGACTGTCATGCTCTTCAAACAAGGAAGTTCAGATACCCGCCATTCATGAGCGCACGGCCGCGAGAGACGGCGCGGCGGGAGCGGTCACAACTGGTTCGCGTGCTGTTTGACTGCCATTTCTAGTGCTTGGCTCAGAGGCACAGCCTTGGAGAACAGGAAGCCTTGAGCGGTTCGGCAGCCAAGCTTGTGCAGGGTTTGCCGATCCGCCTCTGTTTCGACGCCCTCGGCCATGACCTCGATCCCGAGCATGTTACCAAGATCGATGACCGATTTGACAAGCAGTCGGTCCTCTCGGGACTTGGCCAAGCCGCGAATGAAGCCCTGGTCTATTTTCACCTTGCGTATCCGACTGTCCTTGAGCGATGCCAACGTAGAAAAGCCGGTGCCGAAGTCATCGAGCGCGATGGAAATGCCGGCATGTGAAAGCCGTCCGAGCTTTTCATCCACTCTGTCCGGGTCAACCGGGGATTCTTCGGTAATCTCGATCTCGAACATCGTGGCAGGGAGACCTCTTGCCGCCAGACCATTCAGAACCATGTCGTCGATATCGCCGGCTTCCAGTTCGCGCGGCGAAATATTCATCGCCACACGGAGATCACGACAGTCAGCTTTCACCAAGCCGTCGATAAAAGCACAACAGTCGGCGAATACGGTTTGCGTCAGCAGCTGAAGCATTCCGGTTTCGCGTGCAGCTGTGATGATTTCGGGTGGAGAGATGGCGCCATGAGTCGGATGGGACCACCTCAGCAAGGCTTCAAAACCGACCACGGCCTCAGTGTCGAGTTTCACGATCGGCTGGAACCAAGGTTGCAAGCTTCTCGTCTTTATCGCCGAATGAAGGTCCCGTTCGACGGACTGGCGGCGTTGCAGTTCCCTGTCGAGTTCGGCATCGAACAGGCAAAATTCGTTCCTGCCACGACGCTTGGCCGTATAAAGGGCGATATCCGCCCGCAACAACATTTCCGTCAGGCCCGGCGTCTGCGCCAAGTATATTCCTATCGATGCCCCGACACGGACGGACGCGACCTCGATATAGGGTCGGGCAATTTTGGCTATGATATTGGAGGCGAGATCACTGGCAGAAAGCGAAACCCTCGTTGAGGGAAAAAACAGCACGAATTCATCGCCGCCGATACGAGCGAGCGTTGAGCCTTCCGGTGCTTCCTCCTCTATGCGGCGGGCGATCCTGACAAGCAGTTCATCACCGGTCCTGTGACCGTAGGTATCGTTGACGGATTTGAACCCGTCCAGATCAACCAGCATTGCCACGAAGGGGCCATCCGCGGTCTCGAAACGTCCGATTGCGTCTTCGAGGCCACGCCTGTTGAGAAGGGCCGTCAGGTGGTCCTGCCTGGAACTGGCCTTCATCTCCGCCGCAAGCCGCTCGGCCTCATGCCTCAGGCGGCTCGCTTCGCGGAACCGTGCTTGCCCAACACACGAAGCTCGAACCAAGCCGCCCATGAAAAGCAGAACGGTAAAAGCCAGAATGTAGTCTTCAAAATTGCCTTTCGCCAAAAGGCAACCCACGGTGATGAGGAGCGGAGGTGTGATGAAGTTGGTCGCCGCCGCGGCATACGAACTGCCGTATGTAACCGCACCAGCGGAAATGCCCGCCAGAATGACCAGATGCAGCGGTGCTTGAGGTGTCGTGTATCCAACAGTCAGGACGGCCAGGAAGGACCAGGCAAACCCTGCCAGAAGAGCAAGGATGCCAAACCAGCGAAGCCGCGGCAAAACCCCCACTAAACCGTCATGGCGCCCCGTTTCCTTTAGCTGATAACGCGCGAGTGCAAGGCGGGCGGCATTTATCGCATTGACGACCAGGAACCAGATTGCAGCGGCAAAGCCGCTGCCAGAAAGGGCGTGCACCGCCCAAATCAGGCCTGACAGGATACCGCTTATCGGCATCGACACGAAGAGGCCGGTCCTCAGGTCAGCAAGCTGATCCTGACGGATTTTGGCCTCCAGCGTGTCTACTTTCTTCGGGGCCATGGACGGACCAGCTTGCTCCCATCGTTGTTCGCGAGGACAAGCTTACGCAGGCCCACTGAAGGACGGGTTAACTATCCAGCGGGGGTAACCAGTGCGCTCACCATGGCTCCGGGTCGCACGTCTGCTCTGAGGATTGCCGGCTGATCATCAAAGTCTCGTCCGCGCGCGTTTCTTGATCCGGATCATGCCAGGATCCGCAACGTCAGAGACAAAAGGAAGCTGCGCCGAGACAGCGTTCCAGAGCGGCAGCGCTATCTGCCGATTCACCGCCTGAGCATGGCCGAAATGCCATGGCGGACAAAGGGAAGATATTGGGCAAAGCGGAGCCCCGCATGTCTTGCAAGCCGTGCCGCCGGGTGCTCGCCTGAGTAGAGACCGACAAGCATGTTGGTGGCATGATAGAGCGGTGCCGCCGACAGGCGCAGCCGGCTTTCGTATCTGCCGAGCATGTCGGGATCGGCAATGTCGCGGCGGGCGTAACATGCTGTCAGGATTTTACGAGCGAGTTGCTTCTGGCCGCTGAGGCCGATAACGGACGTCGCGCTTTTCGGCAACGGTGCCATTGCTCAACTGAGGCAGCGTTTCGGAGCCGAATGTCACCCCGTCAGTCGGCTTTTTTTGCGGAAGTTGGAAACCACAAGAACACGCCTAGGAACCTCGTGGACCTGGATAGGCAGCGGCGGCTGCATGCCCGCCTTTTGTTTCTAGCACTGCTTTTGTCTTTCGGCGACAGGCGGTGACTTGTGCTCCAAGGTCATGAGAACACGCCTTGATTGATTTTTTCATCCGACTAGATTGTACCCGCGCGTTCATCTGGGCGCCGATTCGTGATCCTGCCGGACGACAGGCAAGGCTTTTTTCGGATCGGAAACCCCGTCACCTGGAGTGCTTCGGATGAGTGTGTCCTCAACGCCGCGTGCTGCCAAACGAGAGGCTCATCGAGGGTCGCAGTGGCTTAAGTGGGATCTGCATTTACACGCGCCCGGTACGAAGCTCTCTTGCGGATATGGCAAACCGGAGGACGCGACGTGGAAACGCTTCGTGGCTATTCTCGAACAATCCGAGGTCAAGGCCTTTGGCATAACGGACTATTTTTCATTCGACGGCTACCTGAACACCGTCAAGTGGTATCGCCAATCGTATCCGGACTCGACCAAGCTAGTGATCCCGAACCTAGAGCTGCGTTTGACCGAGACGGTCAGCATCGACGGCAAAAACGTCAACGCGCATGTTCTCGTAGACCCGGCTGCCGCGACGCCCGAAGCCTTGAGTAAATTCCTCAACGACCTCGAAACGCACATATCCGTTGGTGGCAGACGGTTACGCTGCAGTGAACTGACGTCTGCGAACTACGCTGCGGCGACCGTCAGCATACATGATGTTAAGGACTCGCTAAAAGGATGCTTCGCGCCGGAGCAATACATTATCGTCACCGCCGCCGGAAACGATGGCCTACGCGGTACCGCCAAAAATTCCCAGCGTAGCAAATCCATTTCCGATGAACTCGACAGGATCAGTAGCGCCTTCTTTGGGAAGTCGAACAGCACGGCATTCTTCCTGAGCGACTCTCGGTACGAGGACGGGTCGAAGTCCGAGCCTAAGCCCCTCTATGACGCCAGTGACGCTCATTCCTTCGAGGACCTCGGACGTTTGACAGGTGACGAGCCGAGCTATCAATCGACCTGGATCAAGGCCAATCTGACTTTCCGAGGTCTCCGGCAGACGATCTTTGAACCGGAACATCGCGTCTTTGTTGGAGAACGTCCAACCGTTCTCGTCCGGCTCGAGCGAGAGGCGACGCAGTTCATCGACAGGCTGGAGATCAATGCCCTCGCCACCTATGCCGATCATAACGGCACCTGGTTTCGGAACGTCGAAATCCCGTTCAACCCTGAACTGACTGCCATAATCGGCAACAAGGGAAGCGGCAAAAGCGCCGTCGCGGACATTGTCGCGCTGCTCGGAAATACTCGCCAAGCGAAATATTTCTCGTTTCTAACCGACAGTCAGACGAACAAGAAATTCAAGCGGCGCGGGTTCGCCGAGAATTTTTCGGGTCGTCTCGTATGGAAGAGTGGGAGCGTTGTTGAACGGGCACTGAGCGATGATGTCGATGAACTCGAGCCGGAGGCGGTCAAATACCTACCACAGAACTACTTCGAGAGCCTGACGAACGAAATCGAAGTCCAGGCGCTGCGCCGGGAAATCGAAGACGTCGTATTTTCACACGTCGACATCAGCGACAAGATGGACGCCAAGAGCTTCCGCGACCTCGAAGAACGGAAGACGTTGAACAGTCGACAGGAAGCTAGCCAGATCAAAACGAAGCTGCGGGAACTCAACATCAGGATTCTCGAACTCGAGGACCAGAGCGAACCTGCATTCAAGACCAAACTGCAGGCGGAACTAGGGGTCCTTCAGAAGCAGGTGTTCGCACTCGAAGCGTCGAAGCCTCCGGAGGAAGCTGCCCCGGCTGCTCAGAGTGCGGAACAGGAAGCGGCGACAGAAGAAATCGCGTCACAAACCCGGTTGCTGGATGACCTTTCTGCACGTGAAAAGAGCGCCGTCACGCGGCTCGGCTGGCACAAGACTACCCTGCAAGAGGCCAGTGAATTCAAGGACGCCGTAAATGCCCTGAAAAACCGTGTGCAAGGCGACAAGGAGGCTTTTAAAACTAAGTATAGGGCTCTCGGCTTAGATGTTGATCAGGTCATCCGTATTACCGTTAACCTCGAAGAAGTCACGAAGAAGATTGACGATGCGAACGAAGAAATCGCTCAGATTGAGCGCGAGAGCGCCATTGTTTTCGATTCAAAGACCGATCTTTCCAAAGTCGCCAGTGCACCCGAGCTTCGTGCTGCGCAGAAATATATTGCCGATCGCATTGCCGAGACGCGCGCCGCTCTCTCGGCACCTCAACAGCGTTATCAAAGGTATGTGCAGGCCGTCCGCGAGATATCCGAGCAGATCAGCGATATCGTCGGTCAAAAGGCCTCGCCGAAATTAGGGACGATCGCGGAACTAGAGGCCCGCATTGCCCGGATCGACAACGATCTGCCGGGTGAATTGTCCAAGGCGTTTGAGGACCGTAAGGCACTTTGCTTGACCCTCTTCGAAAGCAAACACAAGATAAGAACGTTTTACGAGGGTTTGAAAACCAAGGTTGAGTCGCGGCTCACCGCGGTGAGTACCGGGGACTTCAAGGTGTCGATCGACGCGTCTTTTGTACCGTCTCCCAAGTTCGGTGATGAATTCTTCAACCATCTGAACCAAAACGTGAGCGGCCCCTTCCGCGGAGTCGCGGAAGGCGCGCGCGCCCTTCAACAAAAGCTATCGATAGTCGACTGGAACTCCTTCGAAAGCATCTTTGCCTTTGTGAACGATGTGGTCGGATCGATGAAATCCGGTGGCATCAGACGGCAGACCAAAGACGTCAAGAAATTCTACGACTTCCTTTATTCCCTCGGATACTTCGAACCCCGGTACGAGTTGAGACTGGGAGGCAAAGACCTGAACCAGCTTTCCCCCGGAGAGAAGGGGCTTCTGCTGCTGGTCTTCTACCTACACCTGGACACCGACAGCTCGCCCCTCATCATCGACCAACCCGAAGACAATCTCGACAACGACAGCATATTCGCGGTACTCGCAAGGTGTATTCGCGACGCGAAGAAAACCCGGCAGGTCATATTGGTGACGCATAACCCAAACCTCGCGATCGGAGCCGACGCCGAACAAATCGTCTATGTCCGGTTGGACAAGGTGAACGCTTACAGGTTCAGCTATGATTGCGGCGCGATCGAGAACCCGAACACCAATGGCCATATCGTAAAGGTGCTCGAAGGGTCGCGGCCAGCCTTCGTACAACGTCGACTCAAGTATCAAATCACCTGATGGCGGGGTATTGCGGCGTTGCTTTGTTTTGTAACGTCCGCTCCTGGCGTTTCCGGACGAGGTCAATGGCGAAGCATCCGACTTCTATAAGAAGAGCGGGTGATGCGGACGAAATGAGGCGCAAAGTTGCCGGGGGATCTTGGCAAGCAAGGCTAGGGGGAAGAAGCCGCAATTCCCGGCAGCGCGGCCCACGCCAAGCGATTTCCTTGTAGATTGGAAGACGCTGTTTGGGCGGCCATCCTATTCGAGTTGGTGGATGGTAGTCCCTGGCACAACTGCCTTGGCGATTTCGCATAAATGCTTGTGATGCGTTAGATATATCACCTGACCCATGCCCGCCATTTCGCCGAAAAGCCTGAACACTTCTTCAGACCGGATATGGTCGAACGTCTCCATGATGTCGTCCGCGACGAATGGGACCGACTGTCGGAATTGCGCGAATTCGTAATATCCAGCGAGTCTCAGGGCCAGATAGAGCTGAAACCGCGCGCCTTTTGACAGCGCATCGGCGACCTTGGATTGGCCGTCGCGCTGCATCGCTATCAGGACCTCGCCACCCTTCACGGGCTGGGTCGTGAGGCCAGAATGCTGGCCTTGCGTCATCAGCTTGAAAGCGTCCGATGCACGCGCCATCATTCCTGACCGGTGGCGCTCGCGATAGGCGCGCAGAGCATTCCCGGCTGACATGATGCCGAGCTTCAGTTCAATATAGCGAACCGCGCTGTCCTCGATTTCCAGCAGAATGGTTCGGCGTTCGGCGTCGAGCCGAGCGACAGCGCCGTCGCCTCCAATCTCGTCAATCTTATCCGCAGCGCGCGTTTGTCGGATCAGCTGTTGTTGGAGGAAGCTGTCTAGCTGCTGGAGCCTCTGCTCGCCTTGTCCCTTCTCGATCGCCAGGCCGTCGAAGTCGATTTCGTCAAGGACCGAGCGGGCCTGCTCAAACTTCTCCAATGAAAGTTCAGCCGCCACCCGATCCTCAAGCTCGGCCACGCTGGTGTGCAGACGATCCCTCTCGCGCAGCAACTCGTCGCGGTGCGCCACATCGGTTAAGGTTTCGACGCCGAACGCGATCAGCACCTCATTCTTGCGGCACTCATGGACCGAAGTCTCATTGTCGAGGACATTGCGCTCGCCTTGCAAGCGTTTGAGATCGGCCAAAAAGCCTGCCTTCGTGTCACGCGCCCTTTCAGCGCGATCCAAGCGGTCGCCAACGCGAACCGCTAACTGCTCCGGCTCTCCATCCTTCGTAGCCTCTCCCAGATCTGCTGCGATAGAGCTGACCTCACTGAGGAAATCGGCCCTGTCAGCTTCCATTTTGTCGATGCGCAGTTGAAGGGCGTCTCGCTCTTGCACGCTTTTGGCCAGATTACTCAACTGTTCGAGCACTGTGCTTAAGCCGGAAGCGGATACGCCGCTCTCGAGCCAAGTTCCCTTGAGCGTCTCACCTGTCGTGGCGAGCCACTCCTCCTCGCGCCGCTCGGCCATGGCGAGAGCCCGACGCCTGACAGTAAGATCCTCCTCCCTGCCATTCACGGTTCTTAGTGCTTCAGCGTATTCTGCGTCTAACTTGCGCTGCCGCTCTAGAAACAATTCCGCGAGGGCCATAGCGGCTTCAAGCGTGTCATGCGGCGCCGGTACTATTCCGACGCTCGTCAACGCCCTGATAAGTTCCAGTCGGATCTGCTCGCCCGCCTCGGCAGCCCGGTCCGCCCTCTTCCGAGAGAGCTCGATCTGCCGCCATTCACCGAGTGCATCAGCACGCAACTCAATTCGATTGTCCAAGCGCTGTACCAGGCGCTCTAGTGATGGCTCGATCATGTCTTCCAGCAACGCACCGCCGGCCTGACGGACTTCAGCCATCTTGGCTTCAAGATCGAGGGCAAGCTGCGCGTATTGTTGACGCAAACGAGACAAATCCGCCGAAGTTTCGCCAAGCGCCCTGGTCGTTGCGCGTATCTCTGCCAAATCCGACGCGTTCGCTAGACGGCCCGTGCCGACGCCATCGTCGCGGGCTAGCGCTAGAGCAAAGTCATCAGCTGTTTCGCTGGTCAGCGCCGCCCTATGCGTTTCCCAAGCTGCGTCACGTGCTCGTCGGCTCACTGCAGCGGCTTCGTCGTCAGCCACATCGATCGACACACGAAATGCTTCCAGTCGTGCCGATTGCCTCGTGGAATTGCTCTCACATTCCTCAAGGCGTTCGGCGACCACCGAGCTGGTTCTGGCTAAATCTGTTGCGGCCATTTTCCAGGAAGCAATCTGCCCAGCGCTCGGAACAGCGATGCTCGCGAGCGCGCTCGCATCGCCGGCCCACGGCCGCAGCTGAGCCCGCAACTCCTCGAATCGTATTGTACCCGCATCTTCCTCCTCGCGGGCCGCCGCAACTTCCGCGAGCTGATTGCTGGCGCGGGCCTTCGACAATGCTGAACTGAGCTTCGCTCTGACGGATTCGGGCACGGCTCTTTCTTCGCCAACTCGCTGTCGAGCCAATTGGAGCGCATCGACAGCAGCCGCAATTTCGTCATGGGCAGCGCTTGCCGCCGTGGCGATCCCGGATCGCTGCTCAATCATTGTGCGCAAGACGCCCACCGTCGCTGCTGGCAAAAGTAGCTTCGCAGGATCCTGTTCAGAAGTGCGTCCCAACGCGCTAAGGCAAGTCGCTACGGTGTTGTCGAGGATCTGCAGCTGGAACTTGCGAGTGGGCAAATCAAGGCCTGCCGACGAATAGCGCACCTTGCTCTCTGCCAAGCTTCTGATGCGCTCCGAGACCCCCAAGATCAGCTCGTCTACGTCGAGGAATGCAATGCTTGACGTCAGACGTTCAACTTCGCCGACATTGCCCGCCAAACGCGTTCTCAAGCTCGCATCGTCACCAATCAGCTCCGCGATCGAGCCCGCCCAAGTGCGCGTAGGTGAAGCGGTTTTCGGCAATCCGTCTAATTGGACGAGCTTGCGCCGAATATCTGCCAGCATCGGCCGTGCACGCTCGAACCGCGCAATCGCCTCAAGCCGGTTCGCCAGCACCGCTCGTTCGTTGATCAGGGCGTCGTACTGTTGTGCCGCGTCGCGACGTTCAGCCTCCAGTCCTTCGTAGGTCGAAGCAAGTGTGTCGATATCATCCTTCCGAGTTTTTAGGTCGGCCAGCCGCCTCTTGAGCAGCGCGATCTCGGTACCTTGCGCCTGCTTGCGATGTAGCGCGTCGGCCTCTGCATCCAAGGCATTTAGCGTATCGCTTGCATGGCCAAGTCCTGCGCTGGCGGTGAATAACAGCTTGCCGAGATCACCGCGCGATTCCAGGATCGCCTTTCCACCGGCTTCCAGCGTCTCGTCATCCAAGGAAAACATTGTCGCGTAGGCATCGCGAGACAGGCCGGCGAGGTGTGCCGAGATTGCCATCTCACTGACCGGCTTGCCGGTCGCATCAAGGAGCGAATTGTTCCGCTGTTTCGTGCGGGTAAATGAATGCTCCACACCTGCCAATTCGAGCACTCCACCAAGGCGCATGGCGCTATACTCGTGAATGAAGTTGTATTTGCTACGCTCCTCGATCCCGAACAAGAGGTCGAGAAAGCCAGAAAGAGCGGTCGACTTGCCAGCCTCATTCAGACCGAACACGATATGCAAATCAGGGCCGGACGTGGGCTTCGGTCCAAAGTCGATCGTACGATCGGTGAACTTCCCATAGCGAACGAGGTCAAGGCGTCGCAGTCTCATGACGAGGCACCAGCCTTGAGACGTGCGGTGACCTGGTCAATGCCCCTGGCCAGCGCTGTATCTAGGAAAAGGTCGAGGTCGGCTTCGCTCTTGCCAGCAAAGTCGCGGCCTTCCGCCGGAAGTTCGGCAACTGTCTTTTGAATGAACGCCCTCGCCTCGGCGCGGAACGCCTCGGACGTGGCGTCACTGCGCATCGACGCGGCTAGCTCATAAATTGGATCAGCGGTGTCCTCAACTGCTTCGGTCCCAGGTGAAAGGACGTTGAGATCGAGCTTTTCGATCCACGTGTCACCCAGTTGCCCGGCCACCTGTTGAGCTTCGGCAAGGAGGAGGTCCCTGTCGCGAATGAGCTGCCACGACAACGGTGTCGCTCCGCTCAAATTGACTCGAGCCAGAACGTGCCGCGATCGAACATTGGATCGCAGCTGTTCAAGTGCGTCTCGAATGCGCGTGGCGACTTCGGGCCACTCAACGGTTCCGATAAGGTCGATGTTGAGGCGTTCGAACTGCGCGACGCTGGTCAGCCGTTCCTCGATCTCAACAGAACCGTGATCACGTATCGTCACAAGCGTTGCCGATTTCTCGCCCGCCTCGTTGATATCCCTGCCTTGCGGAATACCCGGCATCACGACCGTTGCGCGTGCCCCTGGATAGACCTGGCGAACATGGATGTGTCCGAGCGCCCAGTAGTCGAAACCATGATTGTGCAAGTCAGCCACACTGCAGGGCGCGTACACGTCGTGACCGAGCGAACCGGCCATGCTGGTATGCATGATACCGACATTGACCGCGCCTTCACGAGGTGTTGGGTACTTGGGCAACAGACTTTCTGGCGCCTTCGAATGCGTAAAACTCAGGCCATGGAACATCACATCCAGACCACCTGAAGTCTGCAATACCGATTGGGCGCGGCCGCCGAAAATAGTCACGCTGTCCGGAAACACGAGCTGTTTTGAGATGCGTGAGAGGGCATCATGGTTGCCGCGGATCTTGAAGACCCTAATACCAGCCTGGTGCAGCCGTCCGATCTGTGTCGCGATGAACCGCGCAGTCTTCATCGAAGTCTGATCGCCATCGTAGAGGTCGCCCGCAATGACCAGCGCATCCACGCGTTCCTCGAGGCACAAATCCACTATCGAAATGAAGGCTTGGCGGCTGGCGTCTCCCACGAGCTCTGCGAGTTCGAGGTTTCGCAACGCTAGCGAACGCAGCGGTGAATCCAGATGAATGTCTGCCGTATGAACAAATCGAAACGCCATTCAGCCTCCAGCCAAGGGCAGAGTTTGTCCCCAGGTTCGCCATGATCTTGCGAGGGTGGCGGTCCACCCTCGCGTCCTCGCTGATTTCTTACTGACCGTTTGCGCCGTCTATCAGCAGGCCGTCTTGGTACCGCAACGATCCATTCGCAACAGCACCGGCGACCGCCGCTGAAATCAATTGCCTCAGCTGCGCGCTCGTGGCTTTGAAGCCCAGCATCCTCGAGACGCTCGTTGCGATTTCGTCCTCCGTCGCGCCGAGATTGGATCTCACCACCTCGATTGCACCCTGGGCAACTTCCTCCGAGGAGATCATTTCGGGCTTACGCAATCCAGGGGACATGACACCACTGCGGTCGCGTAGCTGAATAGGCGCGCCCGGTTTGAAGCAGAAGTCGCCTCGACGCGCCACCACTCCCCGCGCTTCGGCGATAACAAGACCACGCTCAATCGCGTCCTGAATCCTGCCGCCGGCCCGCTGTAGGCCCCATGCATCCCGAATGCGCGATACTACCTCATCGAGATGGACTGGCGTCTCTGCGGCGACGATTTGCTCGACCAGCCCAGCCAGGAGACCGGTGGGCGTCTCGTGAAGTTCAAACCGCCCGGGCGGTCTCTGTACACTCGCTTCTGCGTAGGCTCGATCTGGTGTCGCGGCTCCATTCGTAGTCTCCAACGCGATTTCGGTGACGTTACCCCGGTCGACCGTTACGACTTGTACGGCCGCCCCACGGCTTCTCTGGTTTCCCAACTCCGCCCGTTCAGCAAGTTCTCTCGTTGCAGCCTCGATCGCCGCCACCGTCCGCTCGAGCTGTTCACGCGGACGCTGGAACCAATCGGCACTCCAGATGCGGTGAATTATCCAGCCGTGGTCTTCGAGCACAGCCTGGCGAAGCCGATCCCGATCTCTTGCGGAGCGCGAGGAGTGATACTCGGCACCGTCGCATTCGATGCCCAGCAGGTAGCGCCCTGGCCGCTCCGGATCAGCAACTGCCAGATCGATGAAGAAGCCCGCGATACCCACCTGTGCATGGACCTGATAGCCTCGTTCAATCAAGGCGTTGGCTACCTGTTCTTCAAAGATTGAATCCATCTCTCTGGTCGTCGTCTGAGCAAGCGAGATGCGTCCAGTCCTCGCGTAGTGCAAAAAGAGCTTGAAGGCAAAGACCCCCTTACCCTTTCCGCGCTCGAGGTCGATGTCCTCATCTGTTATCGACGCGTACACCTCACAGGCACGCTTAGCCCGGCTTATGAGAACGTTGAGTCGACGTTCTCCGCCTTCCGAACCGAGTGGGCCGAAGCGCATGGCCATGTAGCCCTGGGAATTCTTCGCGTATCCCACCGAGATCATGATCACGTCCCGCTCGTCGCCTTGAACGTTCTCCAGGTTCTTGACGAAAAACGGCTCACTCGGATGGGCGTGGAAGAAGTCTTCGGTGTCCGGATTCAACCGCCGCAGGGCTTCAAGCTCATTTTGGATCGCACGGCGTTGGCTGACAGAAAAAGTCGCAACGCCAAGAGACTCTTGTGGATTGGACTTCGCGTGACGAATGATCGCTTCTGCTACGGCACGCGCCTCGATCGGGTTCGTCCCTGTCCCACCTGAATCGAACACTCCGTCCGGCACGTAATGGAACCGCAGCCCCATACCAGCCTCTTGGGTATACGGACTTGGGACGATGAAGAGCCGGTTGTCGTAGAACTGGCTATTCGACACGGCGATGAGCGATTGATGTCGACTGCGGTAGTGCCAGCGAAGCATGCGCTGTGGCAAACCACGGGCTGTGAAAAGCCCGAGAATGCTCTCGATGTCAGCGACCTGCGCACCCTCGCCGTCGTCATCTTCAGATTGCGAGCCCGTCATCTTCGCAAAGAATGTCGTCGGTGGCAGCTGGCGTTCATCGCCAACGACGACTACCTGGTTCGCCCTGGCAATTGCGCCGAGTGCGTCCACCGGCTGGATCTGAGACGCTTCGTCCATAACCAGGAGGTCGAACGACATTCGACCGGGCGACAAGAACTGCGCCACCGAAAGTGGGCTCATCATGAACACCGGCTTCAACGCCTGGACAGCAGGTCCTGCCCTCAGCATCAACTGCCGGATAGGCATATGGCCTCTTCTGCGCGCCATCTCAGATCGAAGCAAACCGACAGGCCCAGCTCCGCCATCTCTTGAGGGGATCTTGCGATGATGCGCGGTCACGACCTCGATGGCGCTAGCCTTGATCCTCTGCCGGTCCAAATCCGCAAAGTCGCGAACAGCTCTCGAATGTAGCTCGCCGTCAAACCTCCCGAGGTCCGGCTCCTTGTTCGCCATCGCCGTCAGCATTTTCTCGTAATAGGCCATGTCGAAGACCGATCGCGCCGATGCGGTTGGAACCTGGCCATTGGCCAAGCCGCCGATCAACTGTCCTAGTCCCGCCTTTCGGGCACTCTCGGATCGTTCTTCGTAGGCAACCCATTTCGAGAGCTGTTCCTGATGCTCGACCCAGGTCTCCAATCGGGCAATCAACTCAGCAATCACGACCTCAGAGAAATCGCCTACTCCGAACAAAGACGAAGCATCAGCTTTCAAATCGTCCGCAAGCGCCTTCAGCCGCAGTGCCGCGGCCTGCGTCGTTTCTCGCGTTGCACGAGCTGATTTTGCGATCTCGACCCTGTCAGGCAGACGCGCGACCAGATGTCGGAGTGCGGTATTGTTTTTCAACCAGAGCTCGGCCTGCGTAAGCGCGGCCCAGTCGGATCCTCGCCCGAGCCAAGACGAGCCAAATGCGGACATGCCAATGCCGTGAGCAGCATCGATCTCTTGAGCAAGCTTCTGTAGGGCGCCCAGTCGTCGGACGAGCTTCACCCGACCGGATAGCTGATCAGGCAGGCTGGCCAGAACCTCTCGAGACGCTTCGTCCGCTTGAGCCACGGATCGCGCCTTCACTTCCATCAGCTGCAGTGAAGCCCTTTCGGCGGAGGCCACGTCACCCAGCATGGACGGCGCGAGGTGGCCGAGATCATTCCAGAAACCCTCGATCATCGGCCGGCCGATATCGATCACCTTGCGAACCCGGAGCGCACGCGCGCCCGCTTCAGAGCGCTCGGCCATCCGACCAGCAATAAGTCGCGGTTCCGAGCCAAGTCCCCTTAGCGTGCGCATCCATTCCACTAGAGCCAAGAGCGGTGCCGACGAGGATTTCTCCCGGCGCCAATCTGCTCCGAAGGCGGAACGACCAAAGGCGTCACCGTCACGAACCTTCGTGGCCGCCGCTTGCCCCTTCATCAACACGTCTAGGAGACGCACTGTCTCAGTCGACGGCGCGTTAGGATCGACTAGAAGGGACCGCAGAAGGGCTTTGGCGCGACGGTAGTCGCCGCTCAATGCCTTCAACAGACCCGTGTGACTAGCGAGGGCTTGCCTTGTCGGTGCAACCTCCGTGTTCCAGGCAGCATCGACAACTTTGCCCTTCAGCTCTGCTTGGACTGCCTCAAGCGTCGCGACGCTCTCGGCAAGGTCCGCCGCTTGTTCAAGTCCTGTGTCCCAAACGGTCGCCGCAAACGCTTCAGGGCTCGCGTCAGGGGCGGCCGCAACTCTCTCCCCCGTCACGATCAATCTAACCAGCCCTGCCAACGTGTCCGGTACAACCGTTGATCCCAGCTCCTGGTTCAGCCGCTCCGCTTCATCCCGCAAGCGCGGGAGCAGAACGGTCAGCTGGTGCGCACGGACAAAACCGTCTTTCGGGAATTCCGATGGCAGCTTTGCAAGCTCTGCCTCGAGACCTTCAATTGGGGTGTCGATCGCCGTCGCCACCAAATGCTGCGAAACGTCTTCGAATTTGCGGGCGAAATCCGATCCTGTCCAAAGAAGCGATGAGATCTCCTTAGGATGGTCGTCCCACACCGGCGAGACCAACGCATCGGCGGGAAGCTCTGGTGCGGACGCAAGCAGTTCTGCGCGATCTTCTATGTCGCCGCTGTCGCTGAGAATTCGCGAAGGCCCGGCCTCGGTCCGCGCGGCAATGTCGATCAGTTTTGCCTGCACAGCCTTCGCTTGATCGAGCAATGACCCGATGCGCGGGACGAGCCGCTCGACCGTGGTCGGCAGTACGACGTCCAGGCCTACCCCTCTCCAGGGATGGTGGATGGGTAGCCCGATTTCGTTGATCCGTTGAGAGACCTCGTCGAGAAGCTTCCGGCGTGACGAAACGCCTTCACTCGTCCAATGGATGGCACCCTCGAGCTCGATATCTACGGGTTTTTGCCCGTTCTGCCTGAGCCGGGTTAGCTGGCCGAAAACCTGGTAGGGCGTCAGGGCGGATGCGCCGAACGGAACATGCATCCGGTGGGCATGCGCATTGAGCCTGTCGCGCGCCTGCGACAACTGATCGGCCAGCGCAGATGGGAATTGTCCTCGAGGCGATCCGAGCTGCCAGGTACGACGCAGTTCCTCCAGCATCATGCGCTTGTTCGCCTTGTTGCTGTGGAGTTCCAGGCACACGTCCCCTACCCCGGCATTGTCGAGGCGGCGCTTCACGACCTCCAGCGCGGCCATTTTTTCAGCCACAAAAAGGACGGTCTTTCCGTCGGCCACGGCCGACGCGATAACATTCGCAATCGTCTGCGATTTGCCAGTGCCTGGGGGGCCCTGGATCACAAGGTCGCGACCCTTTCTGACATCATGGATCGCAAGTGTCTGGGAACTGTCGCTGTCGACGATGTGCAACATCTCCGCTGGCGCAATGTGCGGATCAATCGCGATGTCGTCAGACATCAGCGGCTCGCGCGCTTCAAAGCCGTCGGAAAGGAGCGAGCGGATCTTCGGCTGCTCGATTATCTTGGAGGCCTCGGGCCAGATCTCAGGATCAAGATCCCGGTACATCAAGAACTTCGCGAACGAGAAGAAGCCCAGCACCATATCATCCCGGAGCACCTCCCAACCCTCTTTGGTTGAAACCGCTTCGGCCACGGCATCGAGATACTTTGAGGCGTCGAAGTCGTCTCCCGCATCGAAGCTCGGCATGGCGAGCTTGTGCATCCGATCCAGATAGAGCTCAAGGGAGAGGTTCGCGCTCTGATCCTCTGGCCTGGCGCGCAGCCGAAACTTCTCTCCAGCCGTTCCTCGCTCGAGCCGGACCGGCACCAAAATGAGCGGTGCTTGACGGATGTTTTCCTTGTTGTTCGGGTCAATCCACTTCAGCATCCCGAGAGCCAGAAAGAGGATGTTGACGCCCTGCTCCTCCTCTAGCGTCCTGGCATCGTGATGGAGATCGAGAAGCCGGCGTTGCAAGCCGGTGGGGGTCATCCGCGTCTGCAGTTTGGTGTCTGAATGTCGCGCAAACACTCCCCTGTCGTCCACTTCATCGTCCTCTGGCTGAGCAAGGGAAATGGGGGAGTAGTCGATCTCGTCTTCCGTAGCAGAGCCTTCTTGGCCAGCCTTTGGTCTATCAGGCTTGCCTGCGACGAACGTAAAGACCTTCCCTTCATTCACCAGCAACCGATAGACCTCGGATGACCGCTCATCGACGATGTCGATCGTTTTCGCACTCTTTGAAAACCGGGGCACGTTCAAAAGGCGATTACGTGCGGAGAGGTCGAGCAACTCCATCCTGGCGCGCTCGAGCTTCTCCTTTAGCGGTAGATCGCTTTGGAAGACTGACTTTTCGGATTCTGACAATTATGCCCCCACTCCCAGAGCCGAACACTTAGATCCTGCCCAACGGTGGCCGCAACAAAAAAGCTATCCGCATCTCGATAATACTGTTGGCACCGTGCGGTCCGAGCATTGTGAAATGAGATACGTTGGTGACTTGATCTGAGCTAGCAGGCTGTTGAAAGGGTCCTCGCCACCGGACCGCAGCAATGATTCACTGGCTCCGAAGGGAATCGGAGGTGACGAGTGCGCGGCGGCGACGATCGAACTGGCGAACTTTTCAGCTACGTGGACCTTGAGGTCCGGGTTCGGCGCAATCATCCATTGCGGGCGATCCGGACGATCGTGACTGAAGCCCTGTCGAGGCTGGAGCGTGAGTTCGCGGCGCTATATTCGCCGATCGGACGGCTATCTATCCCGCCGGAGAAGCTGCTGCGGGCGATGCTTTTGCAGGCGTTCTATTCGATCCGCTCGGAGCGGCTTTTGATGGAACGGTTGGAATACGACCTCCTGTTCCGCTGGTTCGTCGGCATCGGCGTCGACGACGCAGCCTGGGACCATTCGGTGTTCTCCAAAAACCGTGACCGGCTGCTGGAGGGCGATATCGCGGCGAAGTTCCTGGCGGCCGTGCTGGCGCAACCCAAAGCCAAGAAGCTCCTGTCCACGGATCAC
This sequence comes from Mesorhizobium sp. M0019, assembly GCF_040323975.1. NCBI lineage: Bacteria > Pseudomonadati > Pseudomonadota > Alphaproteobacteria > Hyphomicrobiales > Phyllobacteriaceae > Mesorhizobium > Mesorhizobium sp. M0019. The sequence continues at coordinate 40,063 of NZ_JAMYVK010000047.1, forward strand.
TTCTCGGTCGACGGCACGCTGATCGAGGCCTGGGCTTCGATGAAGAGCGTCAAGCCAAAGGGCGGCCCAAGCGGCGGTCATGGCGAACCGCCGGCAGACGGCGGCGGACGCAATGCGGAAGCGGACTTCCACGGCGAGAGGCGATCGAACGAGACACATACCTCGACTACCGACCCCGACGCCAGGCTCTACCGCAAAGGGCGGGGCAAGGAGGCCAGGTTGTGCTTCTTGGGACATGGGCTGATGGAGAACCGCCACGGCCTGCTGGTGGAAGCCTGTCTGACGCTGGCCGACGGACATGCCGAGCGGGTGGCGGCCCTGCACATGATCGAACCTCGTGCCGACCGGCCGCGGGCGATCACGCTCGGTGCCGACAAGGCCTATGACGCAGAGGACTTCGTCAACGAGTTGCGCTCGATGAAGGTGACACCCCACGTAGCGCAGAACACGAACGGCCGTCGTTCGGCGATCGATCGCCGCACCACGCGCCACGGTGGCTATGCCGTCAGCCAGCGCATCAGAAAGCGCATCGAAGAGGCGTTCGGCTGGATCAAAACCGTCGCTGGGCAGGAGAAGACCAAATTGCGCGGCCGCGACCGCGTTGGGTGGGCCTTCACCTTCGCGGCCGCCGCCTACAATCTGGTGCGGCTGCCCAAGCTCTTGGCGGCGTCGAAATGACCGTGCCCGCAGGTTGCCAACTGATCGGCCGCTGGCGGATCATCGAAGCCGATCTGTGGGATCGCGGTTACCTGAACCTCGGTGGACCCGCAACCATCGCCATCGGACCCGACAACAACGGCGAGATCGCCTTTGGCGCCCTGCAAGCCGGTCTCGAACTGAGCTACAGCCCCTCGATAGTTCACTTCACATGGGCCGGGTGTGACGAGATGGATGAAGTCACAGGCGATGGCTATGCCGAATTGCTCGACGACGGCTCGATCGAGATCACATTCGCCTACCACAACGGCGACGAGGCCATCCTCAAGGCAATACGTCAGACTTCTTCAACAGCTGCAAGTCTTACTGAGTCAGAAAGTCGGGGCTGCGGGGGGATTCGCGCTGGTCGTGGATTTGTTAGGGTGCTGCTTGGTGATCAGGGAAGCGCCCCGCCATGACCGACTGGACAGCCGAGAGTGAAGCCGAGTTCGACGCCTATGTCGATGCTTTGATCGGGGTGATCGGCCACGCCGACCGAGCTGAGCCGCTGAACGATTATTGCCTCGGACTTCTGATGCCGATAGAGCGCAAGAGCGTGAGCCGTTGGCGGCCGTCACGGCGCCGTCGCGGGTGTCGGCCAAGCATCAGTCTCTGCTGCATTTCGCGGGACAGGCGCCGTGGTCGGACGCGGCCTTGCTAGCGCGGGTTCGCGACCGGTCCTCAGGTCAGCAAGCTGATCCTGACGGATTTTGGCCTCCAGCGTGTCTTCTTTCTTCGGGGCCATGGACGGACCAGCTTGCTCCCATCGTTGTTCGCGAGGACAAGCTTACGCAAGCCCACTGAAGGATGGGTTAACTATCCAGCGGGGGTAACCAGTGCGCTCACGATGTCTTCGGGTCGCACGTCTGCTCTTGGCCTTGCCGTCTGACCATCGAGCTCTTGCCCGCACGCGTGCCTTGATCCGAATCATCCCAGGATCGGCAACGTCACCATGGAAGCAGCCCTGCCAACGGCATCAAACGCGCCCGGCGAGACAAAAGGAAGCCGGGCCGAGATAGCGTTCCAGAGCGGCAGCGCTGCCTGCGATTCACCGCCTGAGCATGGCCGAAATGCCATGGCGGATAAAGGGAAGATATTGGGCAAAGCGAAGCCCCGCATGTCTTGCAAGCCGTGCCGTCGGGTGCTCGCCTGAGTAGAGAGCGACAAGTACATTCGTAGCATGATAGAGCGGTGCCGCCGACCGACGCAGTCGGCTTTCGTATCTGCCGAGCATGTCGGGATCAGCAATGTCGCGGCGCTCGCGACATGCCGCCAGGATTCTATCGGCGAGTTGCTTCTGGCCACTGAGGCCGATGTTGAAACCATGAGCGGTCACCGGGTGCATGCCGAGGGCAGCATCGCCGATCAGTGCCGCACTCGGAGCCCAGAACTTGTGCGCCCAGGTCGTGACCAGCGGATAGGCATGGCGGGTGCTTGCCAAGGTCATCTCTCCGAGGCGTCCTCGACACCGGTTCGTCAATTCCATGAGGAACAAATCGTCGTCGAGAGCAAGCAGTCTGTCGGCCTCGCTTGAGCGCAAAGTGAGAAGCAGCGACGACACGCCTTCCATGAGCGGCAACATCGCTATCGTTTGATGGTGATCGAACCATTCGACCGCGATCTGGTGATGGGCGCGCTCGTGCCTCACCCGGCAAATCAGCATCGAGTTGCCAAGCCGATTGATGGCGGCGCCAATGCCGAGGAGGTCGCGCGTCGCGGACAAACGCGAATCCGCTGCAACGAGCAGCCGAGCGGCCAATTGCCTGCCATCAGAGAGCGTTATGACTGCTTCTTTGTGGCTGGTTGTTGCAGTGACGACCGAGCGGCCGCACAGCAGCTGGGCATGATCCTGGAAGTGGACAAGCTTGAACAGGGCGTCGCGGATCCGACAATTTGGGACCAGAATTCCGAGTGGTTCCCCAGATCCGCTGGGAGAATCGAAGCTCAGGGCGAAAGGGCTCGATCCGTTGAGCACGCGCGCGCCTTGTAGCGGTGATTTGTCCGAAGCCGGGATGGCATCCCAGGCGCCGAGCTCGCGAAGGATTCCAACCGATGCGTGGGTCAGCGCGATCTCGCGACCGTCGAAAGCCGGATTCGCCAGGCTTTCGAGCGACTGCCGTTCAACCACTGCCACCTTGAGTCGGCTCTGGGCAAGCGATGCGGCGAAGGAAAGTCCGACCGGCCCGGCTCCGACGACAATAACGTCGAATCTATCGACAGAGCCGGCCATCAGCGTGCCGCCATAGCGTCGGCTATCTGCGACGAAGGGCACTGGAACGCATCGCAATCGATCCACGGTTTGCGGCTCATCTCCCCAAGCGTCTCCACGCGACCTAACCGTCCGTTAGACATCCGTTCTCCGTTCAAAAATGCTCAATGAAACCATGCCGATGAAGAGATAACCCTGATGTGGATCAACCAGGCTCGATAAACGCGGCAACGGCGGGTTCACGGTCGACTGGTCGATCGCGACGCCATGGTCTGGTCAGGTCATCATGGAATGGCCGGCTTGCCGTTCGGTGCGGCCCTTTCCTGGCCGAAAGTTCGGCAACGTATTCTGGCTGATCCGTTCGCACCCGTCGCGCGCCGAAATCGGCATGACGCGAAGCAACCGCGGAAAATATTCGAGCGAGTCCTCGCAGGGCAGGCTGGGTCAACTGCGTGGCTCGTCGCGATCGATCAGGATCCGCTCGGCGGCGCCATCGAGATCTTCATATTGGCCGCTCCTCAAGGCCCACAGGAACCCGGCCAGCCCAAGCGCTCCGAGGAACAGGGCCACAGGTATGAGGTAGGCGAGCGTCGTCATGAGGATTGTGCCAGTGCGCCAATGTCGGAGCGCCTGTCATGTCGGGCATCTTGCACCGATGCATTTGACACGAAACCTTGCAGGCGTAGCGCATTGCCGATGACCAGGAGGGACGAGGCGGACATCGCGACCGCCGCGATCAGTGGCGTAACGTGCCCCAGAATGGCGACCGGCACGGCGATGCCATTGTAAACGATCGCGATGGCGATGTTCTGCCGGATCAGCCGTCCGGCCTTCCGCGAAATGTCTAAAGCAAGTGGGACCGCCAGAAGACTTTTACGCAGGAACACGAAATCCGCGGCGTTGCGACCGATATCCGCCGCCGTGGCCGGAGCGAGCGAAACGTGTGCGGCACCCAACGCAGGCGTGTCGTTGAGCCCATCGCCGACCATCAGGACCTTGTGGCCGGATCTGGTCAATGCTTCGATGTGTTCGACCTTCCCGGAGGGAAGCAACGCGGGAACGAAGCGCTCGACGCCCAGTGCTTCCGCGACTTCGCCGCAGGCAGCTTCTGTGTCGCCCGACAGCATCTCCACCGACACGCCGGCGCCGTTCAGTTGCTCGATGGCCGCCTTGGCATCGGCACGCAGCTCATCCTCGAAATCGAAAGTCGCGACAATGACCCCGTCCTTCGTCAAAACGGTTCCGCCATAGCCTTGTTTGCTTTCGCCGCCGGTCCGGACTTTCCACTCACCCCATCCGCGGCGACCCAGCCGCCAGGTACTGCCCTCGGCGATGGCTTCGATGCCGAAGCCCGGATGCTCGCTGACGGACGCGAGTTTCGGCTGGCCGGCAAAGGCTGCATTGCAAGCGATTGCCTTCGAAAAGGGATGGCGGGAATGCGCTGCCATCTCGGCCGCCATGGCGAGCATCGTCGGATCGATGGACGGCGCATTGATCAGCCTGGGCAGTCCCAGCGTAAGCGTGCCGGTTTTGTCGAACAATGCCGTGTCGATCCCGGCCAGGCGCTCCATGGCGGAGCCGTCCCTGACCATGACGCCGCTTTCAAACAGCCGCCGCGCAGCGACCACCTGCACGATCGGCACGGCGAGACCGAGCGCACACGGGCATGTAATGATCAAAACGGCGATCGCGATTATTATTGCCCGGTGCCAGTCGCCGGTCGCCGCCATCCAGCCGAGGAACGTCACAAAGGCGGTGAGGTGGACCACGGGGGCGTAGAGCGCGGAAACGCGATCGGCGATCCTGCGATGGCGGGCGCGGCCGCCCTCTGCCGCTTCCATCAGCCGAACCATTTCGGCCAGGAAGGAATCCTTCGCGGCGGCCGTCGCCTCGATGGTCAGTGGACCGGTGAGATTGAGTGTACCGGCCTGGACCTGCGCCCCCGGGCCCACCGTTCTGGGCGTGCTTTCGCCGGAAACCAGGGAACAGTCGAGATCCGACGCCCCGCCAATGATCCTGCCGTCGATGGGCATCCTCTCGCCGGCCGCGATCAAGAGCTCCATTCCTGGTTCGATCTCGCCAACCGGCAAGTAGTCGCGCGAACCATCCTCGCGCAGCACCATGGCGCCGCGCGCCGCCAGCCGAGCCAGTCCGTTTACGGCCGTCCGAGCCCGTTCCCGCATCACGTGATCCAGCGTGCGGCCGATCAGCAGAAAGAACAGCAGCGACACCGACGCGTCGAAATAAGCATGGTCGCCATGGTTGATCGTCTCGTAGAGGCTCATGGCGTAAGCGAGCGATACCCCGACCGCGATCGGCACATCCATGTTCATGCGGCTGTGGCGCAGCGCATTCCAGGCCGAGCGAAAATAGATGCCGCCGGCGAAAGCGAGCACAGGAATGGCAATCAAGGCCGAGACCCAATGGAACAGGTCGCGGATCGCGCCTTGCGCGCCGGACCAGACGGAGACTGATAGCAGCATGATGTTGCCCGCCGCAAAGCCGGCGACCGCGACGGCGCGGATCAGTTCCGAGAGCGTCTTGTCCTTCCCGTCAGCCTCGGGATCGAACAGGTGCGCGCCATAGCCCAGCCGTCCAAGTGTGGCGACGAATGGCGGAACCTCCTCGCCGCGCCACCGGACCGAAACACGTTTCGTCGAAAGATTGACACGAGCGCCTTCGACGCGATCCAGCTTGCCGATCGCCGTCTCGATCGTCTGGATGCAGGCGGCACAATGCACAGCCGGCACCGAGAGGTCGGTCTGGCGAAGATTTTCGCCAATCGAGCGGCTCGCCAGGCTGATTTCCTGGCCAGAAGGCAGGACCAGTGTGACCTTTTCCAGGTCCAATGCCATTTCGGCGCCTGGCGCGCAGCAGCTCATTGCAGCGCCCCGCGGGAAATCACGATCCGGCGAACGTCGCGATAGGGTTCCGCAAGGCTCGCATCGGCGTCGATTTCGACGATCCAGACGCCGTCCTTGGGCATGTGGTGCGCGGCGAATATCTGACCGGAGGCAGCGGCAAGAGTGACGGATTTGTCCTCTGCCTCGTAGGCGGGATGACGAAACAGCACCTTGACGCCATGCACGGCAACCGGCTTGCCGCCAGCATCGGTGAGGCTGTAGCGGACCTCACCGCCTGCGATGGTCAGTTTGCCAGTCCAGCCGAGGGCTGCCTGAGCTCGCCCTTGCTCGGCCTTTTTGTTGAATTGCTGGCTCGCCACATAGGTGTTTTCGACGACAAGGCCGGTCCAGCTCGTGTTGGCGAGCGTCGCCATCGTCAAATTGACCGCTATGACCACGCCGAAGAAGCCAAGGATGGTGAACAGCATATGCCTGCCGGTGAATTCGCAGGATTGTCGCGAGGTGTCGCTCATCTGGCGCTCTCCGGTGCGTTGAAAGTGGCCGTGTATTCGTCCGACTCGAACGTTGCCTTGTTTTCGACCCGGAACTTGAAGCTTTGCGCTGCACCCCGAACCTGATCTGCCGGCTGACGCACGAAAACCTTGAGCATCTTCAGCCGGTCGGGTTCGACCGGGATGGCGAAGGAGCGATCCGCCGGCAGGTCGATGCCGACAACGCTCATTTCGGCTCCATGCAGGCCCTGCATCGTGACAATGATCGTTCTTGGTTCGGAGATCATGTTGAGCAGCTTGACGGTGTAACCGTTGCGGATCGAACCGTCCGACAGCGTCACGAACTGCGGGTTGCGATCGTGCAGGACATTCAATTCGAGCCGTTCGCGGGTCAGCAGCGAATAGAGCAGCGCGAAACCGACCGCCGACCAGGCGCCCATGTAGATGAAGATGCGCGGGCGAAAGATCTTGCGGATATGGAAACGGGCCACCTTGTCGGAGAACAGGCCGTCAGCGCTCCTGACCAGTGACGGGTTGACTGAACCGGAGCCGCCCGGGGTCGCCAGCATCATGTTGGCGTTGTAGTCGGCCAGCGTCGCATAGGAAATCAGTCCGCGCTCCCTGCCGAGCTTGTCCATGATACCGTCACAGGTATCGATGCAGAGCGCGCAGGTGATGCATTCAAGCTGCTGGCCATCACGAATGTCTATCCCCATCGGGCACACCGCGACACAGGCATTGCAGTCGACGCAGTCGCCGACGGGCTGCCCGGCGGCAAGGACCCTCTTGGCGTGACGCGAGCGCGGTTCGCCGCGCCAGTCATTATAGGTGACGGTGAGGGAATTCTCGTCGAGCATGACCGCCTGGATGCGCGGCCATGGGCACATGTAGGTGCAGACCTGCTCGCGCATCAGCCCGCCGAACGTATAGGTCGTCGCCGTCAGCACGGGCACGGTGATGTAGGCGACGGGGGCGGCGGTGCCGGTGAAGAGTTCCCAAAGCAGCGTCGGCGCATCGGCGAAATAGAAGATCCAGGCGCCGCCGGTCAGCACCCCTATGACCAGCCAAATGGCGTGTTTCGATGTTCGCAGCACGAGTTTGCGCGCAGTCCAGGGACCGGCGTCGAGCTTGATGCGCGCGTTGCGGTCGCCCTCGATGGCTCGCTCGACGACCAGAAACAGATCGACCCACACGGTCTGCGGGCACGTATAGCCGCACCAGGCCCGGCCGACGGTGGATGTGATCAGGAAAAGGCCGACACCGGCCATGACCAGCAGGCCGGCGACGTAGTAGAATTCCTGCGGCCATATCTCGATGAAGAAGAAGTAGAAGCGGCGGTTGGCAAGATCGACCAGCACGGCCTGGTCAGGGGCAAATGGCCCGCGATCCCACCGCAGCCAGGGGGTCAGGTAGTAGATCCCCAGCGTGATTGCCATCACCGACCACTTGAAGCGGCGGAAACTGCCAGAGGCCCGGTTCGGGAAGATCTTCTTGCGTCCGGCATAGAGCGGCTGACGGGTCTTGGCGGAGTTGACCGCATCGGCTTCGAGCCGTTCTATTTGCGTGTTATCGAGCACGAGAAGCTCCAGTCACCAGCGACGATTTCGCCGGAAGCCCGACCCATCGGTTTCTGGATGATGCCGAGGCCCGGCTCGCGCCGGGCCTCGTCGCTTGGCGGTTGGGGGGAGGACGAGAATAGGCTTGCGTTCCTATTCTCCGCCGCCAAGCGAATGGACATAGACCGCGAGTTCCTTGACCTTGATCTCGCCGAGACGCCCGATCCAGGCCGGCATGACGCCATGCCTCGGGGCGCGGACCTGCGCGGCGATGGCTGTTTCGCCAGACCCATAAAGCCAGATCGCGTCGGTCAGGTCGGGTGCGCCGAGCTCCCTGTTGCCCTTTGCGTTGTCGCCGTGACAAGCAACGCAGTTTTCCGCAAAAACCTTGGCACCGGGCGCCACCAAAGATTCGTCGCTGACGGCTTGGGACAGGCCGGCAATATAGGCGCTGACCTGTTTAATCTGGTCGGCAGTGATAATGTCGCCAAAGGCTGGCATTTCCGAAAGTCGCGTATCCGGATCGGATGCGAAGCGGATACCATGCGTGACCGTCTGCTGGATCTGATCCGCCTTGCCGCCCCACAGCCAGTCATCGTCATTGAGGTTGGGGAAGCCCTTGGAGCCCTGGGCCCCGGAGCCATGACATTGCACGCAATTGACCTTGAACGCGGCGCCACCTGCGGCGACCGCGAATTCGCGTAGTGTATCGTCGGCAGTAATCTCGGAGACGGTCTTCGCCTGAATGGCAGCGACATATTTGCCCTTGGCCACTTCGGCCGCCGCCAGTTCATTCTTGACGTCTTTGCGGCTCGAATACCCCAGCACACCCCTGGTCGCGGAAGTCAGCATCGGCCATGCCGGATAGACGACGGTGTAGCCGATCGCCCAGGCAATGGTGATGTAGAAGGTGATGACCCACCAGCGCGGAAGCGGGTTGTTGAGTTCCTTGATGCCGTCCCACTCATGGCCGGTCGTCGAGATGCCCGAAACCTCGTCGATATGCTCGCTGCCCATGATCAGTCGTCCTTGAGAGGAATGTGAGCGGCTCTCTCGGCTTGCCTGCGGCTGCCGGGACGAAATGCAAAGGCAACGCATCCGAGGAAGAAAAGTGCCATGGCAAGCAGGCCCCAGCTGTCGGCAAACTCCCGCATGAAATTGTAGGTCATCGCCATTCTCCTCAGCGGTAACCGGCGGCTTCGTCATAGGTCCTGAAATCGACCAGCGTGCCGAGCATCTGGAGATAGGCGACCAGCGCATCCATTTCGGTGACCTGCTGCGGATCGCCGTCGAAGTCCCCAACCTTGACTTTCGGATAGCGTCTCTCCAGGCCCGATGTGTCGGCATTCGCATCGGCCTGCGCCATGAGATCGGCATTGGCATGAGCGATCATGTCGTCTGAATAGGGCACACCGACACGGCTGTTGGCGATCAGATGCGTCGAGAAATCCTTCACCTCGATGGGCATGTCCTTCAGGAACGCGTAGCTCGGCATGATCGATTCCGGCACCACCGAACGCGGCTCGGTGAGATGCTGGACGTGCCATCCGTTCGAGTAGCGGTCGCCGACCCGGGCGAGATCCGGCCCGGTGCGCTTCGAGCCCCACTGGAACGGGTGGTCGTACATCGACTCGGCCGCCAGGCTGTAATGCCCATAGCGCTCGACCTCGTCACGGAACGGCCGGATCATCTGGCTATGGCAGAGGTAGCAGCCCTCGCGCACATAGATGTTGCGCCCCACCAGTTCGAGTGGCGAGTAAGGGCGCATGCCTTCAACCTTCTCGATCGTGTTGTCGAGATAGAAGAGCGGTGCGATCTCGACGATGCCGCCGATTGTTACGACCAGCAGGGACCCGAGGAGAAGAAGTGTGGCGTTCTTCTCGATGACCGCGTGTCTGTCCATCAGGCCCATTTTCTGGCTCCTGATCGCACAAGCTGGAGGGCGGGGATGGAGCCGGGCATCGGCTCCTCCTCGCGCTGGTATCCGAGAATGGTCATGGCGATGTTCCAGGCCATGATCAGGGCGCCGGAGAGATACATGGCCCCGCCGATGGCGCGCATGACATAGTAGGGGTGCATGGCGGCCACGGTTTCGGCGAAGGAGTAGACCAGGAAGCCCTGCTCGTTGTATTCGCGCCACATCAGGCCCTGCATGACGCCGGAGACCCACATCACCGCGGCGTAAACGACGATCCCAAGCGTCGCCAGCCAGAAGTGCCAGGTGACGAGCCGCAGCGAATAGAGACGTTGGCGGTTCCAAAGCTTCGGCACCATGTAATAGATCGCGCCGAACGAGATCATCCCAACCCAGCCGAGCGCACCGGAGTGCACGTGACCGATGGTCCAGTCGGTGTAGTGCGAGAGCGAATTGACCGCCTTAATCGACATCATGGGACCTTCGAAGGTCGACATGCCGTAGAAGGCGATGGCCATCACCATCATGCGGATAATCGGGTCGGTGCGCAGCTTGTCCCAGGCGCCCGACAGCGTCATCAGGCCGTTGATCATGCCGCCCCATGACGGCATCCAGAGCATGATCGAGAACACCATGCCGAGTGTCTGGGCCCAGTCGGGCAGGGCGGTGTAGTGCAGGTGATGGGGGCCGGCCCAGATGTATAGAAAGATCAAAGCCCAGAAGTGGATGATCGACAGCCGGTAGGAATAGACCGGTCGGTTGGCTTGCTTGGGCACGAAATAATACATCATCCCGAGGAAGCCGGCGGTGAGGAAGAAGCCGACGGCATTGTGGCCGTACCACCATTGCGTCAGGGCGTCCTGTACGCCGGAGAAGGCTGAATAGCTCTTGGAGCCCAGGAAGGAGACCGGCATCGACAGGTTGTTGATCACATGCAGCATTGCGATGGTGACGATGAAGGACAGGTAAAACCAGTTGGCGACGTAGATATGCGGCTCCTTGCGCTTCAGGATCGTGCCGAGGAACAGGATGAGATAGGCGACCCAGACGATGGTCAGCCAGATGTCCACATACCATTCGGGTTCGGCGTATTCGCGGCTCTCGGTGATGCCGAGCAGGTAGCCGGTCGCGGCCATGACGATGAAGAGCTGATAGCCCCAGAACACGAACCAGGCGAGATCGCCGCCGAACAGACGCGCGCGGCAGGTGCGCTGCACCACATAGAGAGACGTGCAGATCAGCGCGTTGCCGCCGAAAGCAAACACAACACCGGATGTGTGCAGCGGCCGCAGTCGGCCGAAATTGAACCAGGGCTGGATGTTGAGATCCGGGTAGGCGAGCTGCAGGGCGATGACCACGCCGACCAGCATGCCGACGACGCCCCAGAATACGGTGGCGATGGCGCCGTAGCGGATCGGCCCATCCATGTAAGCGGCGGGGTCGATCGGAACTGCCGGCTTGAACTCCGTGTTGCGCAATAGAATCGCAGTGAAGCCAGCCACGGCGAAGAACAAAACCCACATATGCCGCCGAAAAGGTTCATCTACGCCGAAGCCGGCAGCCACCAGGGCCGCAAACGCAAACAGGCTTAGAAGGACGATCTCTGTGCCGAATTTCATCGCAAGCCCCGATTTCCGATTTCGGCGGGCGCCAAACCGCAGTGCCTTATTGCGCAGCCGTGGCCTGCTCGCCCTGATCCATGTCAGAGCCGCACGATTTTGCTTCGAGCAGCATCGAGTTCGGTTCGATCAGACTGTGGCGATCGAATGTGGAAGCGCAGCATCGGCCGCCACGCTTATGGACAGGCCCGGCGTCCCAGGTCGGGCCGGGTTTGGAGGCGATCGCGGGCGTGTGGGAAGCGCGCCTTCTGTGACGCTGGAAAGTAGGCCGATGCCTTGCCGAACGTCGATCGTTTCAATGCCTTGGGACAGCCAGCGCCAGCGTTGCGCTGACTTCGTGACATCCATGGTTCGGGGAGACGGCGATTTTCCCCTGCGTATGAGGCGTATTGACTTCGGCCGAGTGCGATCCTGCCTGGAACAGCCGGTTGCACGTCGAGCACCTCGAGGATGGATGCTTCGCCGACGAGTTGGCCGAAATGCACCTGGCTCATGCGATCGGATGGAGAGCGGGCTGTCGCTATGCGACTTCTTCTAAGCCCAACGCGAGCATGCCCTGCCCCGAACGAAGTAAGTGACGTAGGCGATGCAGCTTCGGTGTCATTCAAACGGCGGTTGCGCCTCGGCCGCCGCAGCGCCGTTCCAGCCGGCTCATGCTGTCCACGGTGACACGGCGGTTGTTCTCGATCCGAATCACGCCGTCCATTCTCAGGCTGGTCAGCTGACGGCTCACGGTCTCGTTTGTAATTCCAAGGAAATCAGAGATGTCGGCACGCGTCATCGGCAGCTCGAAGCACACCGACCTAGCCGCCGGGTCAAGACTGGAACCGATGTTCCGGGCGATCATGAGGACAAAGCTCGCCACCTTCTCCGGTGCGGTCTTGCGCCCCAGAGTCACCATCCATTCGCGTGCCTCGTCGAGTTCGTTCAGCGCCTGCTTGAGCAGGCGATGCACAAATTCCGGTGATTCCTTCATCATCCGTTCGATGGCCGCTCTCGGAAACGAGCATAGCGAGACAGCTGTTGCCGCTTCCGCATTGATCGCGCTTTTCATCTTGAAGGGCCGTCCCAGAAAATCCGGCGCGAACTGGAGGCCGACGATCTGCTGGCGGCCGTCCGAAAGGCTCTTCGTCAGCTTCACCACGCCTGAAAGCACATTTGAATAACAGTCGACCGCCTCGGCGTCGCCGATCAGTTCGACCCCCGGCTCGATTTTGTGCCGCGACGACGTCTTGGCGAGCCGAGCCAAACGGTCTGGTTCGAGCGCACCGCAGACGCCGCGGTGCCGTGCCTCGCAAGACAGGCAAAGAACGGGAATGCCGGAACTGTGAATGTCCTGCCGTAATGTCATTCGATCGCTCTACCGGTCCAGTGCGGGCAGGATAGCAATCGACGGTAGAAAAATCCTTGCGGCAGTTTGTCCGTGCTGAACGTTGATCGAAATCAGGGCTTAGGCTCATCCAAGCATCCACAGTTCCGGCGACGCAAACACGGTGGACCACGACATGCGACTGGAGCTAGCTGCCAGACTTGGCGAGAACGTCCCGCGCTATACCAGTTATCCGACCGCGCCGCATTTCCATACGGGGGTCGATGCCGTCGTTTACCGAGGCTGGTTGGAGGCGCTCGAAGGTGGTGACGAGATATCGCTTTACCTGCATATTCCCTATTGCGACAGGCTCTGCTGGTTCTGCGCGTGCCATACGAAACAGACGCGCCACTACGAGCCGGTGGCCGCTTATCTGCGCTCGCTGTATGCGGAGATCGCGACTATTGGCGGCCTTGTCACCGGCAAGGGCCGAGTTCGCGCGGTTCATTTCGGCGGCGGTTCGCCGACGATGCTCAAACCGGAAGATATCGTGGCGCTGGGAACCGTCCTGCGCAACAGCTTCACGTTTCTCCCCGGTGCAAAGATCAGCGTCGAAATCGAACCCAATGATATGGACGATGCCCGCCTCGAGGCACTCGCCGAAATCGGCATGACAAGGGCGAGCCTCGGCGTCCAGGATTTCGACCCGAAGGTGCAGACAGCGATCAACCGCGAGCAGAGCTTTCTGCAGACCAAGACGGTTGTTGATGGCGTCCGTTCGCGTGGCGTCGAATCCGTCAATCTCGATCTGCTCTACGGCCTGCCGCATCAGACCAGGGAGAGCGTCGCCTCCACGGTTGCACAGGCACTGACCCTGGAACCGGATCGGATCGCGCTTTTTGGCTACGCCCATGTGCCGTGGTTCAAGAAACATCAGACGATGATCGACGAGGCCTGGTTGCCGGGTCCGGCGGAGCGGTTTGCCCAATCGCAATTGGCAGCGCGGGCGATCATGGACCAGGGATACGAAGCAATCGGGCTCGATCATTTCGCCAAGCCGGGCGATGCGCTGGCGCTTGCGGCACGCGCCGGGACTTTGCACCGGAACTTCCAAGGCTACACCGAGGACGGCTACGAGACATTGATCGGCCTCGGCCCATCGTCCATCAGCCAGTTTCGCCAGGGCTATGCACAGAATATGCCTTCGACCGCCGAGTATGGACGCATGGTCGAAGACGGCGGGCTGGCTGCGGTCCGCGGCATTGCGCTTTCCGAAGACGACCGTGTTCGCGGCTGGATCATCGAGCGGCTGATGTGTGACTTCGGCTTCTCGGCGATCGTACTGGTGGAGCGCTTTGGCGAAGCCGGCCAAAGACTTCTCGTCCGAGCGAGTTCCACGGCCCTCCAAGATCCTGCGCGGTTGCTTGAACTTGATGGTGACCGCTTCGTCGTGCCTGCGGAAAGCCGGCCCTTTGTCAGGAGCATCGCGGCAAAGTTCGACAAATATTTCGAAAGTGGAACGGCCAGGCACTCAGCGGCAGTCTGAGCACCGCAGAGGAACGGTCATGGTTCTCAGTCGATCGTGAACCGATTGCGCTACGTTTTTCACTGTTGATCGGCGACCGTCGTGTCGAGACAAGAGAGCGGACCAGACGCGTCTTGGCATAGCGACGATATCGTCCGGTCGTGCCTTCCGGCGCCGTATTCCATTTCGCAGTCCCTGAAGCGCCACGTCGAGTCCGGCCTCTTTTCTGTATCGGAAGCAGTCGACAATCGTCCTGGCCAGATCATGGTTGTCGGCCGACAGCTCCCTTCGGCCTTGCAACAAGAATCCGCAAGGACCGTGCCAGCTGCAGCAGGCGCCGCCGCATCGCACCACCACACTATCCACCCGTGGCTCGCGCTAACCTTTGATTGGTTCGCGCCAGGCCGACGCCCGTCGAAACCGAGCCTCGGCAACATTCCGAGTCGTAAGCGGCTGGCCACGCTCTTGGTGCCGGTGGCAGAAAGTCCGCAAGCACCCCGGCAGCGCCGTCAAGCGTGGGACAACCCGTCCACCCGAATATCCGCCGGCGCAGTTTCAGTGAAAAGCGGGCCTAGGCTAGACGGCTCTCTTGTTACCCCAGAGCATAACGTGCAGCTGCGGCAGCACACGGGCTTCGAACCACCTGTCGCGGGTCACGCTATCAACCAGCCACTCCATGCGCTTCAATATTCCGTCAAGGTCGACAGGCGCGTCTTCATTTGCGGGGCGTGGCGGCGTGTGATTGCCGGGTTGCAGATAGATCGGAAGTCGCGGAAATCTCGCAGCGGCGTCTTTCGCGTAGGCGTAGTCCCTTTCGTCGAAAACAATGAGCTTGAGCACGACTTGCGGCCTGCCTTGTGCCGCCTGGAGGCACGCCTCGAAAGCGGCCCAATCGGTCGTCATTTGGCTTGACGGCGGCTTTGGGCTGAGGACTAGCACGTCAAGGTCGGCAAACCAGTCCCTGGCCACCGAACCTTGGGTTTCCAGCGCAAAACGGTAACCTTCACCATGGCCTCGCTCGATGAGCGCGGCGAGCGGCTGGATGGCCGGATTGCCGCCTGACAGCGACACCATCAGCGGGCGGCCACCGGAAAGCGCAAGCACGTTTTGCCACACCGCGCCAATGGACATCATCTCCCATTCATGGCGGAATTGATTGTCCACCGCATGCAGGCTGTCGCACCAGGAACAGCGATAGTCACACCCGCCGGTTCTGACGAAGACGGTCGGCAAACCGATGAGCACGCCCTCGCCCTGGATCGTCGGCCCGAAAATCTCACTCACGCGGATTGCGGGATGCGTATCGGTCATGGCCGGTATTCCGCCCAGGTTTTCGGCGTTTCGCTCACCCGCACGGCCGAGGTTTCGGGCAGGCGTGCCTTGCACCATTCATAAAAATGTCTGGCCAGATATTCCGCCGTGACTTGCTCATGTCCCAGCACGTCGTTGAGATGTCGGTGGTCGAAGCTCTCGTCGATGTAGCGTTTGAATGGCGCCAAATCGTGATAGTCGCGCACGAAGCCGTTCTCGTTCAGTCCATTCGCTGAAAGCTCCACTTCAACGATGTAGTTATGCCCGTGCAGGCGCGCGCATTGGTGATCGGGTGGCAACGAGGTGAGCTGATGCGAGGCTGAGAAGTGGAATTCCTTGGTGATGCGGAACATTACGCGGTCCTCCTTCGCAGCGCATCGAGCCAGAAGTCGGAGTCCTCGTAGTCGGTGGGGTCCGGCTGCCCAGAGAGATGAAACGCCTCGCGCCGCTCGACACAGGTCCCGCACCTCCCGCAGTGACGCTCGGCGCCCTTGTAGCAGGACCAGGTCTGCGCAAATGGCGTGCCGTATGCTGCTCCATTCCTAACAATGTCCGCCTTCGTGAGATTCACATAGGGTGCATAAATGCGAATCTTCGCGTAGCCGTCGAGCGCGTGGTCCTGCATCATCTGGAAAGCGTCGATGAAGGCCGGACGGCAGTCGGGATAAATGAAATGATCCCCACCATGCACGGCCGTCGCCACCGCCTCAGCGCCGTGCGCTGCGGCGAAGCCGAAGGCAATGGCCAACATGATGGCGTTCCGGTTCGGCACCACCGTGACCTTCATCGTGTCTTCGGCGTAGTGCCCGTCGGGCACGTCCACATTATCGGTCAGCGCGGAGCCGGAAAGGCCGCCGCCGATCTCGTGGATGTCGATGATGCGGTGCGGGACGCTCAGTCGCTCCGCGCAAAGGGCGGCGAAGCCCAATTCCTTCCTATGCCGTTGGCCGTAATCGAAAGATAGGAGGCCGGCGAGTTCGTGCTCCGCTGCCACCTTGTGAGCAAGGGTAACGGAGTCCAATCCGCCGGAGCAGACGACGAGAGTCTTCATTTTTGGGTCCTTGTTTTAACCGGGTAGGCTGCGACCGGAGATTTCTCTGCGCTCCCAGTACTTCAGGAAATCCATTTTGTGAAGTGAACGGGGGACGAGTTTCATGCGCTGACGTGCAGCTGTGTGCAAGGCGCCCTCGCGGTGAGCCTGCAAGGAACACTGACTAGCGAAACGTCACGCTTCAGCGGAATGCTCAAAGGCGAGCGCACCAGAATAAGCTCTGCAGGAGGTCCGGACCTTCGTAAACAAAGTTCCCGACGATCAAGCGCCCGGCGGTCCCGAGCTTCGAGGGACGCCACCGCGAGGGTTTCAGGTACTAGACGGCCCAAGGATGGGCTTGCCGCAAACAACGGACTTACCAGTGGGATGTTCAGCGACGCCGATGCAGATGTCTGGAATGATCACGACATCAGTTGTCGCGGCAACTTTGGCTGGCCTGCTCCTCGGGTTCCGTAGATCCAGCGCATTCCGCTTCAGGATCGGTTCGAACCGGAGCACGCCCTCGGTCAATGGACTGACCGGCAAACCCTGAATGATCGGTCGTGAGCCGACATCTGAGAACAAGCGGTGTGGTCGATTGCTATCACCCATGTGTTGCGCGCAGGTACCTTATGGCAGTGGATGAACTGGATTTGATGGTTTTACGGCTGGCGGTCGAAAGCGTCCGCTCGCTCTCCTTAAGCTTCGCTGAAAAGGCCGCCGAGGTAGCCACCAGGAGCCGCGGCATCCTGCTTTTCGACGTGCGGGTCGACGGTGACGCGGAGGTCCAGCGGGTCGCAGCCATCCGATATCAGGGCGACCAGATCGGCGTGCTGGCGTTGGACAGACAGGGTCTTGTTACCCACCAGTGCATCGTCAACGGTACGTTCTCACATTTCACTACGCCCTTGGAGAACTGGCACAGCATGCCCCTGTCGATGCAGGCCAAGATCGATGCCAACGGCCATGCCAGTCTCTTCGTAGGGGCCTTGCGAAATGCCGGACATTTGCTGGGCAGCTAGCATTTGGCCAGAATGCATCTGTGAATTTTTGCATGCGCATCGCTGCCGACAGCGCCGGCATGATTGTCGTGCTCGAAAACGGCTGCGGCGATCGCGGCAAAGCGATCGCCGCGATGATGGCGATCTACGCGTGGGCGTTGCATCGATGCGCGATCGTTTAGACAGAGGTCTCCGCCTGGCATCGAGCAACATGCACGGAGGTACGCAAAGCGCAAATGCATCAAGTATTTGAAGGGACGAGCCCCTCGCGCAAATGGAGCTTGCGCTGCCGTTGTCGTCCCATCGTGCCGCCGAACTCGGGGGCGTGACGATCGACCACGATGGCCTATTTTTTTGCAAAGCCGAATGTCCCGATTCCGAAGCCAAGGAAAAAACTCCGACCACAGCGAAGAATAGTAACAACACGGCGACGCGAGCCGCCTTGCGCTCTAGCAGGGGAGGTGCTTGCGGTGCTCTCACCGACACAAGATCGCAAATGGCACGTGGGTGAGCACCAGAACTGGCGACACGCATGGTGATCGGCTTGACTCGCTGGAGGAAGCACAAGGCCTCAGTGGGCGGAGGCGCCAGCGACGGTCGAATACTGACTGGCTGCTCGGGATCTGATCGTTGAAATGACGTGGGATTTGGTTGCTTAAGCCGATCCGAACCATTTCCCGGAGACCACACCCACCATGAACGATCTTGCGCTGCCGCTGAGCGGTTTGTCATCAGTCGGCG